>JBBRFR010000449.1:0-2939 GCA_038241485.1 Burkholderiales bacterium | reverse complement strand
GGCCAGCGGGTTGCGAAACAGGCCCTGCGCCACGGCGCCGGCCCAGCCGAGCAAGGCGCCCGTCATCCACGCCCCCAGGGTGCGAGGGGCGCGAATCTCCCACACCACCAACGAGCCGTCCGGGCCATCAAGCAGGGCCAGCGTTTGCGGCAGCGACCAGCCTTCGCTGCCCGCCGCAAGCCCTGCCAACAGCAGCAACAGACTGAGCACCACCAAGCCGATGCTCAGGCGCCGCCGGCCAGCGCGTGCGGCTTCTGACATCAGCGTTTCACCGCCAGGCCTGCCAGGCACTGGGCCAGCAGTTGCGCCGCCTCGCCCATGCGCGGGCCGGGCCGGATCAGCAACTCGTACTGTTCAACATCGAAGCCGCAACTCTGGCCATGCTGCAAGGCCCTGAGCGAACTCCAGCCGGGCCGCTTGGGCATGTCGTCGAGGTTGCGCCGGGCCGCGATGATGATGTCGGGCTGCAGCTTGACCACGAACTCCGGGTTGAGACGCGGAAAGGGGCCGAGTTCGGGCGGGATGGCGTTGCGCAAGCCCAGGCGGGTGAGTGTTTCGCCGATGAACGAGGTGGCACCTGCGGCATAGGGCGCTGCGTCGACTTCAAAGTACACACGCTGGCCTCGCACGCTGGGTGGCATGCGCGCAGCCGCATCGGCCAGCGCGGCTTCGACGCCCGCCCACGCCGCGTCGGCGGCCGTGGGGGCTTCAAGCAACTGGCCCAGCAACTCAAGGCTGCGCTTCACGTCGGCGTGCGTCTTGGCATCGATCACCAGCACCTTCAAGCCCAGCGATTCCAGCCGGTCGATCACCCGGGTAGACGGTGCCGCCAACACGACGTCGGGCTTGAGCGACACGATGCGCTCCACCTGCGCGTCTTCGAGACCGCCGAGCTTGGGCAATGACTGCACCTGCTGGGGCGCATTGGAAAAACGATCCGTTCCCACCAGGCGATCACACGCACCCAGGGCGCAGATGCTTTCGGTGAGAGAGGGCAACAGGGTCACGATGCGCTTCGGGCTGCTCGCCAGCACCAGCGTGGCACCGCGGTCATCGCGCAGGCGTACCTCGGCCCAGGCGTGCGAGGGCAAACTAAAAAGAAGCAGCACCCACACCCAAGCACGGTGGTTCATGCGGCGCCTCGCTTCACCGGCATTTCGATGCCAGCCACCATCCAGGTGACACGCTCGCAGCGCGCCGCCACGGCCTGGTGCAAGCGGCCGAGCTCGTCGACAAATCGGCGCGCGTGCGCCGACATGGGCGAAACACCCAGGCCGATCTCGTTCGACACGAGCACCACCGGGCCACGCGCCGCATCGATGGCCTCGCACAGGTCGGCACAACGTGTATGCCAGGCCAAGTCGGTGATCGGGCGATCGTGCATGGGCATGAGCAGGTTGGTCAGCCACAAGGTGAGGCAGTCGACCACGATGAGGTGTGACGGGGCGCTCGATCGTGCCACCGCCTCGGGCAGATTGAACGCCACTTCTTCCGTCAGCAGGCCGGGCACGCGCACGGCCCGGTCGGCACGGTGGCGGGCGATGCGCTCACGCATCTCATCGTCATGCGCCACGGCCGTGGCGACCAGCACAGCGGTGTAACCCGCCTGCTGTAGCCACGCGGCAGCGCGCTGCTCGGCGCAGCGCGACTTGCCGCTGCGTTGCCCACCGAGGATCAGCTCGCCGCCTGCCATCTCAGAAGCCCACTCGCACCGAAGCCACGAAGCTGCGACCCGCCTCCGGGTAGATGGAGTTGACGACACCGCCCGCGCAACTGAAGGCCAGCGTGTAGTACTTCTTGTCGGTGAGGTTGACGACCCCCAACGACAGCTCCACCTCGCCTTGGCGGTAGGCATAACGCGCATCGGCCGTTGTGTAGGCCGGCACGCTGCACTGGTTGGCAAAATCCGGTGACTGCGACGACACCATGTTCACAAGACCGTTGAGTTGGTGGCCACCGCCAACGCTCCAGTCAGCACCGATGGACAGGCTGCGCTTGGGCACCAGGGCGATGTCATTGCCATCGTACTTGCCACCCGTGAACTTGGCTTGGCGGGCGGCGGCGTTCAGGCGCAGCTGAACGGCATGGTTGAGGCTATGGGCCAGTTCAAGCTCGAAGCCCTGCCGCAACGTGGGGCCGTCGAAGTTGACGTTGGCACCGAAGAAACCTGCGCTCCGGTCGTACCCGATCTCGTCGCGCAAGGCGTTGCGGTAGAAGCGCAACTCGGCCCGGCCGTCGCCATAGGCCCAACGCCCGCCCAGGTCGATGTCGTGCGAGGTCTGCACGCGCAGGCCACCTGGCTGTGCAAAGCCGATCTCGTCGACATTGGGGAAGCGGAAACTGCGGCCCACGTGCACAAAGACCGAGGCGCTCTCGCCCACCGGCTGCACCACGCCGACGTTCCAGGCGTTGAAGGATTCGTCGAGTGGCGTGGCCACCGAAGTGTCGGTCTTGGTGACTCGCTCTTTGCGTGCGCCCGCGCTCAAGCGCGTTCCACCCGGCAGCTTGAGGTCGTCTTGCAGATAAACCGCCTTGTTCTCTTGCTCGCTGGTCGAACCGAAGGCGCCACGCACCACGCGGCCCCAGTCGTTGCGGTCGATGCCGGTGACCACCGTGTTGGTGAAGCGACCAAACGTGGCGCTGTGCTTCACACGCGCCGAGCGGTTGCGGGCATCGATGTCGTAGTCGTACGCAAACGAAGACTGGCTCAGCAGCGTCTTGTCGCGCTGCCCAGCGTCGATCGCGATCTGCCAGTCGCCCAGCGTGACTTCGGCAAACACGTTGTTACGGTGGTTGTCGATGCTCCCGCGGTCGTTGGGGCGATTGGTCAGCCGGGGGTTGGCCTCGTATTGCGCGCTCGTCAAGGCACCCGGCAACCCGGTGTGCAGCTCGTCTTGCGCGTACTGAGTGCCGATGCGCAGCCAGTCGTTGCGCCATTG
>JBBRFR010000448.1:0-2947 GCA_038241485.1 Burkholderiales bacterium | reverse complement strand
CGCCAGCGCCTGGATCGCCACGCTGTTGAACTGGCCATTGTGGGCCGCACTCGACCGCCTGCCCGAAACCCACAGCGTGCGCGGACGCCTGTTCATGCTCGCGCTGTGCGCCATGCTAACGGCACTCACCGCGCTGCTGCTGAGCCTGGCCGCCTGGCGCTGGAGCATCAAGCCGGTGCTGGCGCTGTTCCTGCTGTGCGGGGCCGCCGGAGCGCATTTCATGGGTGCGTACAACGTGGTGATCGACTCCACCATGATGGTCAACGTGCTGCACACCGATCTGCACGAAACCCGCGATCTCCTGAGCGGCAAGCTGTTCGCGAGCGCCTTGCTGCTGGCCGTGCTGCCCCTCGTCTGGCTGCTGCCGGTGCGGGTGCAGCGCCTGGGCTGGAAGCAGCTGCGGCGCAACCTGTGGGGGGCACTGGCCGCCGCCGTGGTGCTGGTGGCGCTGTTGCTGCTGTTTTTTGCCGACATGTCGGCCACCATGCGCAACCACAAACCGGTGCGCTACCTGATCAACCCGCTCAACACCTTCTACGCCCTGGGCATGGTCGTCGTCGATGCCCAGGCGAAACTTGAGGGCCCGCCAGTGGCGGTGGGCGCCGACGCGCGCCTGGCCCCTCGGGCCAGTGGTGCCAAGCCACCGCTGCTGGTGCTGGTGCTCGGCGAAACCGCGCGCGCCGACCACTTCTCGCTCAACGGGTACAGGCGACCCACCACACCGCGCCTGGCCGAACTCGACGTGCTGAGTTTTCGTGCCGTGAGCTCCTGCGGCACCAGCACTGCGGCCTCGGTGCCCTGCATGTTCTCGGTCTCCGGCAAGGCAGGTTTCGAGGCCCAAAGCCGGCCCCACGAAAACCTGCTTGACGTGCTGCAGCATGCCGGGCTCGCGGTGCTGTGGGTCGACAACCAATCCGGCTGCAAAGGCGTGTGCGAACGGGTGACCACCATGCACCCCAGCGGCGCCGCGTGCGAAGACGGCGAATGCCTGGACGAGGCCTTGTTGCACGGCCTGGACGAGCGCATCGCCGCCCTGCCCGCCGAGCGCCGCGACAAGGGCGTCGTGGTGGTGATGCACCAGATGGGCAGCCACGGCCCGGCCTATTGGAAACGTTCGCCGCGCGAGCACAAACGCTTCCAGCCCGAGTGCCAGACCATCGCATTGCAAGACTGTGAGCAGCAGGCGCTGGTCAACGCCTACGACAACTCCATCGCCTACACCGACCAGGTGCTGGCCAACACCATCGCCTGGTTGCGCTCGCAGGGTGGTCAGCACGACGCGGCCATGCTGTACCTGTCTGACCACGGCGAGTCTTTGGGCGAGAACAACCTCTACCTGCACGGCCTGCCGTATGCCTTTGCGCCCCAGGAGCAAAAACACGTGCCGATGGTGATGTGGCTGTCTCCCGCCAGCGAACTAGCGCTCAAGCCGGGCTGCCTGAAACAGCGGCTGGACACCGCCTTCAGCCACGACAGCCTCTCCCACACCGTGCTTGGGATGATGGGGGTACAGACCGAGGTCTACCGCAGCGCGCTCGACGTGACGGCGCCTTGCCGGGCTGCGTAATGCGGGATCAGAACAACTCGGCCTGGCCGTTGGCCGGCGCCAGCCGGGGCTTGCGAAACAGTGTGAGGTCGAGTTCGGTGCGGGTCTTGTTGAGGCCCAGCCTCGCGCAGGCCTTGGTGAAACGTTGGTGCAGCAGCTGCGCCCACACCCCCTCGCCCCTCATGCGGCTGCCGAAGGTGGCGTCGTAATCTTTGCCGCCGCGCATCTCGCGCACACGAGCCATCACACGGCCCGCGCGCTCCGGGAAATGCTGTTCGAGCCACTGCTGGAACAGCGGGTTCACCTCCCAGGGCAGGCGAAACACCACGCTGAAGGCCGAGCGCGCGGCGGCCGCAGCGGCGGCTACGAGGATGTGCTCCAGCTCGGGCTCGTTGATGAAGGGAATGACAGGAGACACGCTCACCCCCACCGGCACGCCCGCGCGCGCCAGCGTCTCGATGGTGCGCAGCCGGCGCTGCGGCGAGGCAGCGCGCGGCTCAAGGATGCGCGACAGGTTGGCATCGAGAGAGGTCACCGACACATACACCGCCGCCAGCCGCTCGGCGGCCATCGGGGCGATGAGATCGAGGTCGCGCTCCACACCCGATGACTTGGTGACCAACGAAAAAGGGTGTTTGCACTCGGCCAGCAGCTCGATCAGCCCACGGGTGATGCCGAGCTTGCGCTCGATGGGTTGGTAGGCGTCGGTCGCCGAGCCAATGTTGAGCAAGGCGGGCTCGTAGCTGCGGCTCGCAAAGGCCTCGCGCAGGCGCTGCGCAGCGTTGACCTTGGCGATGATGCGGGTCTCGAAATCAAGCCCCGGTGACATGTTGAGGTAGCTGTGTGTGGGCCGCGCAAAGCAGTAGATGCAGCCATGCTCGCAGCCGCGGTAGGGATTGATCGAGAGGTCGAACGAGATGTCGGGCGAGTCGTTACTGGAGAGGATGGACTTGACCCGCTCTTCGATGATCTGGGTGGCCACCGGCACCTGCTCTTCACTGGCCGCTTGTTCGAGCGTGCCCCAGCCGTCATCGAAACTCTCGCTCGGCTGGCGGTTGTAGCGGTGAACGATGGCCCAGGCGGTGCCGCGCCCTTTGAGGCGGCCCAAGTCAGGCGGGGCGTGAGGCGGCTTTTGCATGCTGTACGTTTGTAAGGGGACCTGTTAGCTCCACACCCACCGGAACTACTGGATGTATATACAGCATATCGCAGCACCCGAAGCGGGTAAAGACTACCCGCGCAACAAAAACGAATTCGTCGATTGGTTCGGCTCCGGGGAGGCTTCACACCAGGGCAGGGCAAACGCCCCGATCACTCCCACAGCGGGCCAATGCCGTCGAGCGTGTTCTTGATCACCAACCCCAGCTCGGTATCGCCCTCCATCAGCAAAGCACGTTCGAA
>JBBRFR010000447.1:0-2992 GCA_038241485.1 Burkholderiales bacterium | reverse complement strand
AGAGTTCCTGGCCTTCGCCATCATGATCGGTGAAGACGAGCTGCGCTTGCGCGAGGCCCGCGCCCTGATCACCGAAGTCAACCTCGGCGCCACGGCCATTGGCACGGGCATCAATGCGCCCGGCGGCTACGCCGAGATCGTGATCCCGCTGCTTGCTGCCATCAGCGGCGTGCCGGTGGTGAAGTCGGCCAACTTGATAGAGGCCACGCAAGACACCGGCGCCTTCGTGCAGCTCTCGGGCGTGTTGAAGCGCGTGGCATGCAAGCTCTCCAAAATCTGCAACGACTTGCGGCTGCTGTCGTCGGGGCCGCAGGCCGGCTTTGGCGACATCAAGCTGCCGGCGCGCCAAGCGGGCTCGTCAATCATGCCCGGCAAGGTGAACCCGGTGATCCCGGAGGTGATGAACCAGGTGGCCTTTGAGGTGATAGGCAACGACGTCACCATCACCATGGCCAGCGAGGCCGGGCAGCTGCAGCTCAACGCCTTTGAGCCCATCATGTTTTGGTCTTTGGCCAAGAGCATCCGGCACCTCACGCGTGCGTGCCAAACCCTGCAGGTCAATTGCGTGCAAGGTATTCAGGCCAACACCGCATTGCTCAACCGCAGGGTGGCCGAGTCGGTGACGCTGGTGACCGCATTGAGCCCCATCATCGGATACGAAAAGTCGGCCCTCATTGGCAAGACTGCCCTCGCCACCGGCCGCAGCGTTGCTGAAACAGCCGAGGCTTTGGGCATCATGAGCCGTTCCGATATGGAGGCTCTGCTGGTGCCAGAAACGCTCACGCGGCCCTTGCGGCTAGGCCAGCAGATGTCGCCGTTGCGCACCTCTGACTCGGCCCGATTCAACACCCATTCGCACTCAGGCGCCCTATGCAGCTCACTCCCTTCAACCGAGCGGCATGAGCGGCCCTTGGGGGCTTGTTGACGCTATCGGCGCCCACTTCGGCAGGCCCGGCCTAGAGCGAATCAAGCAAACGGGCAAGTTCATCATCGCCCACCGCGAACCGACCTATCCCGATCTCCCGCGTGCTGCCCGATGGAACCGTCAGGTCGACATGGAATGGCGCTCATCTCGGGCACCTCGCCGAAGGTCGCGATGCAGGCTCGGCTACGAAGGGCAGGCGTTGGCTCAAACGGCGCGCCAGTGAAATCAGTCCGGCTTCAGCGCCGTGATCCGTAACCGCAATGCGTTGCTGATCACCGAAACCGAGCTGAGGCTCATCGCCAGTGCTGCGATCATGGGTGACAGAAGCCAGCCCGTGAATGGGAACAGCACGCCGGCCGCCAGGGGCACGCCCAGCATGTTGTAGATGAAAGCGAAACCAAGGTTTTGCTTCATGTTGGTCACGGTCGCCACCGACAGCGCGCGCGCGGTCGCGATGCCGCGCAGATCGCCCTTGACCAAGGTGAGTTGCGCGCTGTTCATCGCCACGTCGGTACCCGTGCCCATCGCGATGCCCACGTTGGCTTTGGCCAGCGCCGGGGCGTCGTTGATGCCGTCGCCGGCCATCGCGACGATGCGGCCTTCTTTCTGCAGGCGCTCGACGAGCTGCAGCTTGTCGGCGGGCTTGACCTCGCCGTGCACTTCATCGATGTCCAGTCGCTTGCCCACGGCCTGCGCCGTGGTGAGGCCATCGCCGGTTGCCATGATGATGCGCAGCCCGGACTTGCGCAGCGACGCCAGCGCATCTGCCGTCGTGGCCTTGACCGGATCGGACACGGCGAGCAGCCCCGCCAGTTGGCCGTCCACCGCCAGGTGCATGACGCTCGCGCCCTGGCTGCGCAGCTCTTCGGCCTGGCTGGCCAGCGGCGCCACGTCGACGCCGAGTTGCTGCATCAGCGTCGTGTTGCCGATGGCCAGAGACTTGCCACCCACGACACCCTTCACGCCGATCCCCGACGCGGAATCGAACTGCTCTGCCTTCTCCAGGTTCTGCTTGCGTTCCCGCGCCGCGTTGACGATGGCTGCTGCCAAGGGGTGCTCGCTGCCTTGATCCAGGCTGGCCGCCAGGCGCAACACTTCGTCTTCGTGGAATCCATTGGCGCCGATCGCGCGCTCAAACGCCGGCTTGCCTTCGGTCAGCGTGCCGGTCTTGTCGACGATCAGCGTGTCGACCTTGCACAGGTTCTCGATCGCGGCGGCATCGCGGAACAGCACGCCCTGCGTCGCACCACGCCCTGTGGCGACCATGATGGACATCGGCGTGGCCAGCCCCAGTGCGCACGGGCAGGCAATGATCAGCACCGTGACCGCATTGATCAGCCCATACACCCAACTCGATTCATTGGCAGCTTCGGGGCCCAAGAAGCCCCAAGCGAAGAACGTCAGCAGCGCGACCACCACAACGCCATAGACAAAGTACGCGGCCACCGTGTCGGCCATTCGCTGCATGGGCGCCTTCGACCGCTGCGCCTGCGCCACCATCTGGACGATCTGCGACAGCACGGTCGCCGACCCCACGTGCTCGGAGCGCATCAGCAACGCACCGCTGGTGTTGAGCGTGGCGCCGATGAGCTTGTCGCCAACGCGCTTGGTGACCGGCAACGGCTCGCCCGTCAGCATCGATTCATCGAGCGCGCTGCTGCCTTCGATGACCTCGCCATCAACCGGCACCTTCTCGCCGGGGCGCACGCGCAGGCTGTCGCCTTCGTGCACGTTGCTGAGGGGTATGTCTTCCTCGCTGCCATCGGGCTTCACACGGCGTGCCGTCTTGGGCGACAGGCCGAGCAGCGACTTGATGGCCGCCGAGGTCTTCGAGCGCGCCTTCAATTCAAGCAGCTGACCGAACAAGGTGAGCGAGATGATGACCACGGCCGCCTCGAAGTAGACCGCCACGCGGCCCATCGAGATGAACGAGGCCGGGAAGACGCCGGGCGCCAGCGTCGCCACCACGCTGTAAACGAAGGCGGCGCCGGTGCCCAGGCTGATCAGCGTCCACATGTTGGGGCTGCGCTGAGCCACCGACTTCGCGCCGCGGACGAAAAAGGGCCA
>JBBRFR010000446.1:0-2993 GCA_038241485.1 Burkholderiales bacterium | reverse complement strand
CGGCGAATGGGCATGCTGTTCCAGTTTGGCGCCTTGTTCACCGACCTCAGCGTGTTCGAGAACGTGGCCTTCCCGTTGCGCGAGCACACCAATCTCTCCGAAGCCATGATCCGCGATCTGGTGCTGATGAAGCTCAACGCTGTGGGCCTGCGTGGCGCGCGTGAGCTGCTGCCATCGCAGGTGTCGGGCGGCATGGCGCGCCGTGTGGCGCTGGCTCGGGCGATTGCACTCGACCCCGATCTCATCATGTATGACGAGCCCTTTGCCGGCCTCGACCCGATCTCGATGAGCGTGGCCGCCACGCTGATCAAAGACCTGAACCATGCCTTGGGTGTCACCAGCATCGTGGTCTCGCACGATGTGGACGAAACCTTCCTCATCGCAGACCACGTGGTGTTCATCGCCAATGGCCACATCGCGGCCCAAGGTACACCGGCCGAGATGCGCGCGAGTGAAGACCCGCTGGTGCGCCAGTTTGTGGGCGGCTTGGCCGACGGCCCGGTGCGCTTTCATTACGACGCCGTGCCGGTGGCCGAAGACTTTGGCGTGGGGGCCGCACGATGAACTGGCTCAGCCCTGCCGAACTCGGCTTTGCCATTCGCGGCAAGCTGGCCGATGTGGGCGAGGGGGCGCGCCTGTTTGCGCGGCTGCTGTTGTTGGTCGGCCCCACGTTCGCGCGCACGCGGCTGGTCATCGACCAGCTGTTCTTTCTGGGCAACCGTTCGTTGTCCATCATCACCGTGTCGGGTCTGTTCGTTGGGTTCGTGCTGGCGCTGCAGGGGTATTACACGCTGCAGCGTTACGGCTCGGCCGAAGCGGTCGGTCTGCTCGTGACTTTGTCGCTGGTGCGCGAGCTGGGGCCGGTGGTCACGGCGTTGCTGTTTGCCGGGCGGGCGGGCACCTCGCTCACGGCCGAGATCGGCCTGATGAAAGCCGGTGAACAGTTGGCTGCCATGGAGATGATGGCGGTCGACCCGGTCAAGCGGGTGCTTGCGCCGCGCTTTTGGGGCGGCGTGTTGGCCATGCCCTTGCTCGCCGCGGTGTTCAGCGCGGTGGGTGTGCTGGGCGGCTGGGTGGTGGCGGTGCCGCTGATCGGCATTGACGCGGGCAGTTTTTGGTCGCAGATGCAAGGCGGCGTAGATGTCTGGGCCGACGTGGGCAATGGCGTGATCAAGAGCGTCGTGTTTGGCTTCACGGTGACCTTCGTCGCGCTGCTGCAAGGTTACGGGTGCAAGCCCACGCCCGAAGGTGTGTCGGCTGCGACGACGCGCACAGTGGTGATGGCCTCGCTGGCCGTGCTGGCGCTCGATTTTGTGCTGACAGCAATGATGTTTTCGATTTGATGATGGGAGCCAAGGCGATGCAAAAAACTCGTCACGATGTGTGGGTCGGTTTGTTCGTGCTGATTGGTGCAGCGGCGGCGCTGTTCCTCGCCCTCAAGGCGGGCAACCTGCTGAGCCTCAATTTTGACGAGACCTACGAGGTGGCCGCCAAGTTCGACAACATCGGCGGCTTGAAGCCACGTGCTGCCGTCAAGAGCGCAGGGGTGGTGGTGGGCCGGGTCGATTCGATCGGCTTCGACGACAAGACCTATCAGGCCCGTGTGGTGCTGCAGTTGGACAAGAAGTTTGTCTTCCCCAAGGACAGCTCGGCCAAGATCCTGACCTCGGGTTTGCTCGGTGAGCAGTACTTGGGCCTGGAACCCGGCGCGGCCGAGAAAAACCTGGCCGCAGGCGACACCATCACGCAGACGCAGTCGGCCGTGGTGCTTGAAAACCTGATCAGCCGGTTTCTCTTCGACAAGGCGGCCGACGCCGGCTCGCCCGCGCCCCAATCGGCAGCAGGTGGGGCGACGAAGTGATGCGACGGCTGGGCGCGTTGGTTCTGGCCGCGTTGCTGGTGGTTCTCACCGGGTGTGCGACCACGGCGGCTGATGGCCCCAAGACGGCGGGGCAGCGCGCCGACCCCTGGGAAAGCTGGAACCGCAAGGTCTACGCCTTCAATGACAGGCTCGATGAAGCTTTGATCAAACCGGCGGCCACCTCCTACACCAAGGTGGTACCGCAGCCGGTGCGCCGCGGTGTGACCAACTTCGTTGGCAACTTCTCAGACGTCTGGTCTGCGTTCAACAACTTCTTGCAGGGCAAGTTTGCCAACGGCCTGCAAGATGTGATGCGCGTTGGCACCAACACCTTGTTCGGGTTGGGTGGCTTTCTCGATGTGGCGAGCGAGTTCGGCGCCGACCGCCAAGGCGAAGACCTGGGTCAGACCCTGGGTTACTGGGGCATGGCGCCGGGGCCGTATGTGGTGTGGCCGGTGCTCGGCCCCTCGACACTGCGCGACTCGCTGGCCTTGCCGCTGGACGCTCAGATATCGCCTGCGCTCGCCGTCAAGGGCCAGCTCGCCAAGTCGGCTGTTTCGGGTGTGCAACTTGTCAACCTGCGCGCGAATCTGCTGGGGGCCAGCGACTTGCTCAACGACATCGCGCTCGACAAATATGTGTTCGTGCGCGATGCCTACTTGCAGCGGCGCAGAAGCCTGGTGTTCGATGGCGATCCGCCAGACACCGAGGCGGAGGGCGACTTGCCTGATCCTGGCAAAGCCGCACCGGCCCCACCCGCACCAGCGGCGTCGGCTGCATCGGCTGCCGGTCAGTAAGCCCCTGTGTGGTGCGCGTTTTGTTGCTGGCGTGTAATGCTGCCAACCAACGGGGCCGGTGCCGCGTTGAACGGTGAACCGATTGCCTCACGGCCTCTCCAACCTAGCCAGACCCTTCGCGCTTGCGAACAGAAAGGAAAGAAAATGATTCGCCAACGTTTTATGTCGTGGTTCTCAGCCTTCGCTTTGTTGATGGGGGGCGCGCAGCTGGCCCTTGCACAACAGGCCCCCGATGCGCTGGTCAAGCAGGTGTCGAACGAAGTGCTCGAGGCCGCACGCGCCGATAAAACCATCCAGGCCGGTGACGTCAACAAGGTCATGCTGCTGGTCGAGGC
>JBBRFR010000445.1:0-3007 GCA_038241485.1 Burkholderiales bacterium | reverse complement strand
TCTGACGACGCACAGAAGTCGCTCTACGACCTCGACCTCAGCGGCCCGGTGGCACTGGTGCTCGGCGCCGAAGGCAGCGGCATGCGCCAGCTCACCAGCAAAACCTGCGACGAGCTGGTGCGCCTGCCGATGAAGGGTGCGGTGGAAAGCTTGAACGTGTCGGTGGCGTCGGGGGTGTGCTTGTACGAGGCCTTGCGTCAGCGGGGCGGCTGATACGGCACGCTTGTTGCCTGCAAGGGGTCACCTGACAGGAGAACACCCACATGCCCGTGATCGAAGTCAATCACCCACTCGTCAAACACAAGATCGGCCTGCTGCGCGAGCGCGACATCTCGACCAAGCAGTTCCGCGAGCTGACCAACGAGCTCGGTCGCTTGCTGGCCTACGAAGCCACGGCCGACTTCCCGCTTGAGAAAACAAGCATCGAATGCTGGAGCGGCCCGGTCGAGATCGACCAGGTGCGCGGCAAGAAGGTGACGGTGGTGCCCATCTTGCGCGCCGGCCTCGGCATGCTCGACGGCGTGCTCGACATGGTGCCCAACGCCAAGGTCAGCATCGTGGGCCTGAGCCGCAACCACGAGACGCTGCAACCCGAGCACTACTTCGAGAAGTTTGTCGGCCACCTCAACGAGCGCACCGCACTCATCGTCGACCCCATGCTCGCCACGGCGGGCTCGATGATCGCAACCGTCGACCTGCTCAAGCGGCGCGGCTGCACCGACGTGCGCGCGCTGGTGCTCGTGGCCGCTCCGCAAGGCGTGACTGCATTGGAGCGTGCCCACCCCGACGTGCGCTGCTGGACGGCCGCGATCGACAGCCACTTGAATGAGTTGGGCTACATCATTCCGGGCCTGGGGGACGCGGGCGACAAGATTTTTGGCACCCGCTGAGGCCTGCAATCCCCAGGGCGCCACTCGGTCAATCGCTTGTCACATCCATACCGCAC
This sequence comes from Burkholderiales bacterium, assembly GCA_038241485.1. Lineage (GTDB taxonomy): Bacteria > Pseudomonadota > Gammaproteobacteria > Burkholderiales > Burkholderiaceae_C > Rhizobacter. The sequence goes on along the minus strand of JBBRFR010000445.1, from coordinate 2,061 downwards.
ATTCGGTTTACCGCTGTTTGCTGGGGGCTGGAAAAGTTGCTGCGCCGCGATAGCCAGCGTTACTTTTTCGAGGCGGTAAACGCCTTGACCCTCGCCGTGTCGGGCCGTATGGTCTGCCCCTCAAGCGCAAGGAGCTTTCTGATGAAGACACCGTTTCGCTTCTGGATGACCAGTGGGGTTGCCATCATGGTTGCGGCTGCAAGTGGAGGCCGCAGCTTCGCCGGTGAAGAGCGTTTGACGCTCACCCGCGTGAGCCCCTTCAGCGTGTCTGACACCCTGCATCGCATCGAGGCCAGTGCCCAACGGCACGGCATGCACGTGCTGGCTTGTTTGCCGCAGCAGCTGGACGCCATCACCGGCGAGTCGCGCTACATCATCGTGCTGGAGTCGTCGCAAGGTGGTACGCCGGTGCAGATGGAAACGGCCGATGCGCCGCCTCATTTGCTGTTGAGCGTGGTGCTGCGGCGTGGCTTCGAGGGCCGCACCGAAGTCTTCTTGCACCAAGGCGCGCTCGGCGATTTTCCCGAGGGGCTTTCCGCGCAGGTGCAACACGACCTGGCCGATTTGCCGGCGATGCTCGACGAGGCGCTTGCGGCCTGAGCGTCTTTACACCCGACCACCCAGCTTGATGGTCTGTCGCTGCGCCCAGACGCTCACCACCAACGCGAGCAACACCCAGCCCAGGCCGATCCAGTGCAAGCTGCCGTACAGCTCTTGGCCGGTGTGCCCCAGTGCCGAATGCGCGGCCACCACCACACCGCCGCCGCCCGCACCAATGGCCTGGCCGAGGTAGATGGCCGAGGTGTTCAAGGCCATCAAGGCGGTGGCGAGTTCGGGCGCGGCCTGACCCAGGCGCGCTTGTTGCGCAGAGTTTGAAGCGAAGCCGCCCAACCCCCAGGGCACCGCCACCAGCGCGACCAACACCACACTCGTGGCGAATGGCCACAGCAGCAGGCTGACGGCTATGGCCCCCAAAGACACCGCGACGATGCGCGCCGCCCCCACGCGGTCGATGTAGCGCGAGAGCAGCAAGTTTCCCAACAGCCCGAAAGCGCCGAACCAAAAGAACATGAAGCTGGTCTCGGCCGCATTGGCGCCGATGACCTGCCGGTAGTAAGGGGCCATGTAGGCGAAGAGCGAAAACTGGCCCGCGCCTGACAAAGCGGTGACGAGGATGATCGCCATCAACACCGGGTGTGTGAGCACCTCACGCCAGGCGGCCAGGCGCATGGCTGGTGGTTTGACGCCATCGGGCATGACGGCCCACACCCACCACGCAGCCCCCGCCGACAGCACGGCCACCAGGCCGAAGGCCCAACGCCAGCCGAACTCTTCACCGATGAAGCTGTGCACCGGCATGCCCACCACTGAGGCCACCGACCAGCCGAGAAAGATGAAGATGATGGCGCGGCCACGCTCCTCGGGCGGGGCCACGAAGCCGATCGCCGCGGCGGCTTGTGGTGTGAAGACCGCGGCGGCGATCACGCACAGCGCACGCAGCGGCAAGAGCACTGCGTAGTTGGGCGCCACCGCGCTGAGTGCGTGGCCAACCGCAAACCACACCAGCGAGAGCGTGAGCAAACGGCGCCGGTCCCAGCCGCCGACGAGTGCGGCCAACACCGGGGCTCCAAAACACATCAGCACCGCGGCCACCGAGATCAGCTGGCCGCCGAGCGCCACGCTGACCTCCAGCGAGCGGGTCAGGTCGTTGAGTGAACCCGCCACCACCATCACGCCGCAGCCGATGGCGAAGTTGCCGAACATCAGCGCCCAGCGGGCGCGGGTGAGTAGCTGGTGGGGTGTGAGCGTCTCAGTGGTCAATGGGCACCCCACGGCCTACGGCCCACCCCGCAAAGCGGGGTGAGCCCTCTTTCGGGCGGCCGTGCAGAGGGCTCATCCCCGCAGCACCTTGAGCGCCGCGGGGTTGACGATGCCCGTCGGGTTGCCGTTGACGAAGTTGATGACGTTGTCAAACGCCGCGCCGAAGTAGAGCTCGTAGCTGTCTTGCTCCACATAGCCGATGTGCGGCGTGCAGACGGCGTTTTCCAGGCGCAGCAGCGG
>JBBRFR010000444.1:0-3011 GCA_038241485.1 Burkholderiales bacterium | reverse complement strand
ACTCAAGAACAGAACGCTACACTAGCACCCGGCGATAAACAAGCTCCGCTCGGAGAATCTCGCCTCTTTGCGTGAGGTGCTCGGCCTGCTCCAACTGCGAGTCAATGCCTGAGAGATTCATGTCAGCGATGCGTCAGCCTGCATTTCGATCCGGGGCACAGCCGCCAGCAACGTGCGCGTGTAAGCCGATTGCGGCTGGCTCAACACCTCGTCACTCGTTCCGGCTTCTTCAATGCGGCCTTGCTGCATCACCACCACTTTGTCGGCGATGTATTCGACGACGCCGATGTTGTGGGTGATGAAGAGGTACGACACACCCATTTCGCGCTGAAGCTCGCGCAGCAGGTTGAGGATCTGCGCTTGCACCGACACATCAAGCGCCGAGGTGGGCTCGTCGCAGACGATCAGGCTCGGCCTGAGTGCGAGCGCGCGGGCAATGGCAATGCGCTGGCGTTGGCCGCCTGAAAACTCGTGCGGGTAGCGTTGCAAGGCGTCGCGTCGCAGGCCGACACGGTCGACGAGGGTTTCAAGCTCGCTGCGCCGCTGCGCTGCGCTCATGTCGGGGCGCAATGCGAGCAGGCCTTCTTCGAGCAGATCGAACACACGCATGCGTGGGTTCAAGGAACCGAAGGGGTCTTGGAAGATGATCTGGATCGCGCTTCTCGCGCTGCGCAGCGCTTCACCTTGAAGGCTGAATAAATCCCGCCCCTGAAACAGCGCCTTGCCATCGATGACGGCCTGGCCGCGCAGCAGTTGCACGATGGCCTTGCCGGTGGTCGTTTTGCCGCAACCCGACTCGCCCACCAGGGCCAGGGTTTCGCCGGCACCGATGCTGAACGACACGTCGCCCACTGCGTTGAAGTAACCGTGCGGTCGCTGCAACAAACCCCTTCGAATCGGAAAGCGCACCGACAAGTGCTGCACATCGAGCAGAGACTGCCCCGCATCCGCCCTCACCGTCTTGGCCTGAACATCGGCCGCCACAATTTCGATGCGCGGCGGTTGTGCGCCATTGCGGTACAAGAGGCAACGCACCACATGCTGGTCGCCCGTGTGAATCAGCTCGGGTTGCGTGTTGTGGCACTCGGGCATCACCCGGTCGCAGCGCGGCGCAAAGCGGCAACCTGCAAACTCTTGCGACAAGGCCGGCACCGTGCCTGCAATAGCGGCCAGCGTGCCGCCGCGTTTGCGTGCATCGGGCAAGGCATGGAGCAGCAACCTCGCGTAAGGGTGTTGCGGTGACTGGAAGAACTCCTTCGCAGTGGCCACCTCGATGATCTGCCCGGCATACATCAGCGCCACCCGATCAGCCATGCCTGACACCACCGCCAGGTCGTGCGTGATCAGCAGCAGGCCCATGCCCTGCTCTTTTTGCAGCTGCTTGAGCAGCTCGAGGATCTGCGCCTGGATGGTCACGTCGAGCGCAGTCGTCGGCTCGTCGGCAATCAGGAAGTCTGGCTCGGCCGCCAGCGTCATGGCGATCATCACGCGCTGCTTCTGCCCGCCGCTCAAGCGAAACGGGTACTCGTCGATGCGCCGCTCGGGCTCGGGAATGCCGACCTTGCCCATCCATTCGATGGCCTTGGCGCGCGCCGCATCACCGCGCAAGGCGGTGTGGGCTTCGATCGCCTCGACGATCTGCTCGCCCACACGCATGACGGGGTTCAGGCTGGTCGCCGGTTCCTGGAAGATCATGCCGATCTTGCCGCCGCGCACCGAGCGCATCTGTGACTCGGGCAAGGCCAGCACGTCTTCTCCTTCGAGCGCCACGTTGCCCTGCGTGATCTTGCCGCTGTCGGGCAGCAAGCGCATCAGGGCCAGCGCCGTCATGCTCTTGCCACAGCCCGATTCGCCCACCAGCGCAAAAGTTTCACCACGTTTGATGGACAGCGACAGGCCATCGATCGCCTTGACCAGGCCAGATTCGGCGTCGAGCGCTACTTTGAGGTCGTCAATCTTCAGCATGGGGGTGGCCTCAGGCGATGCTGCGCTTCAGGCGCGGGCGGAAGCTGCGCGCACGCGGGTCGAAGGCGTCGCGCACACCGTCGGCGAAAAGGTTGGCCGACAACACCAGCGCGACCATGAAGCCGAAGGCCGCAGCGAAACTCCACCACACCACCGGGTCGCGGCTCATTTCGCTGCGCGCCAGGTTGATCATGCCGCCGAAGCTGTTCATCGACGGGTCGACACCCACACCCACGTAGGTGAGCACGGCCTCGTACAAGATCAGGTCGGAGAAGCTGAGCACCGTGGTGATCAGCACCAGGTGCATCACGTTGGGCACGATGTGCCGCGACATGATGCGTGAATGGCTGACGCCGAATGCGGTGGCGGCTTGCACAAAATCGAGCTCGCGCAGTTTGAGCGTCTCGCCACGCACCAGGCGGCATAGCGTGGCCCAGCCAGTGAGGCCAAGAATCACGCAGAGCAAGAAGATCTTCAGGTCAGATCGCTCGACGCCGGTTTCGAACATGTCAGGGTTCTTGTCGAGAAACACCTGCACCATCAGCACGCAGGCGGCGATGAGCAGCACGTTGGGCACCGAGCTGAGCGTGGTGTAGACGTACTGGATCACCTCATCGACCCAGCCACGGAAGTAACCTGCCAACACACCCAGCACCACGGCAAACGGCAGTGTGGCCACGGTAGCGAGCGTGCCGATCACGAATGCGGTGCGCACGCTCTTGAGCGCCTGGTAAAGCACGTCGTTGCCGGTGCGGTCGGTGCCGAACACGTGGTAATGCCCCATCAGCGCGACGAGGGTGCCACCGATGGCACACAGCACCAGCAGCGTGCCGCCCGCCGCGCGAAGTGGCAAGTCGGTGTGGTCACCGGCGATCGCCTTCAGAGCACCGAGCGTGCCCCCATGGCTGTGGCGCAACAAGAAAGCAGGAATGAAGGCGAGAACCAACGCCAGCAGCACGCCGAGCGCCGCGCCCGCGAAGCCACGCCCGAGCACGTCACCTGACCACTGCGTCTGAGGGTCACTGAGATGGGCGCCCCCGTGTTGC
>JBBRFR010000443.1:0-3043 GCA_038241485.1 Burkholderiales bacterium | reverse complement strand
GCTCTTCTTCGGCCGTGATGGCGGTGAGCTTGATCATCAGGTGCGCTTCGAGCACCAGTTGTTTGAGCAACTCGGAGGGGTCGTCCTGGTTGGGGCTGTAACGCTCGAACAATTGCCGCGCGGTGAGGATCACCTGGTCGGCTGCTTTACGACCGCCACTTTTGCCGCCCATGCCGTCGGCCAGCACCGCCATCGCGCAGCCTGGGACTCGGTGGTGGGGCAAGATTTCAACCTGGTCTTGCTGGTAGGCGCGGTCACCGCGGTGAATGCCGGTGGCCGCCGACAACCGATAGCCTGGGGGGGTGCTCATGGTCGAAAACTATAATCGCTTTGCCTCTGTGTTCCCATTCCCGCTCCCATTCCTGCTCTCATTCGCGCCCACATGGATGACAACCTGCATTCGCCACAGCGCCGACTGATCGAGCTTCGGATGGAGCATGCCGACCTCGATTCCGTCATCGATCAGACCTCTGATGAACGCCCTGCCGATGACCTCGCCCTGCGTCGTTTGAAGAAGCGGCGCCTCGTTTTGCGTGACCAGATCTACAGGCTCGAAGTGCAGCTTGAACCTCCCGAGCCGGCATGAGCACACTCAGCGACGACGTGGCGCAGGCTTTCGCGCCCGGGGGCGCGTTGGCGCAGGCCGATGACCGTTACGTCGAGCGTGAAGTGCAGCAGCGCATGGCGCAAGACGTGGCCGCAGCCATCGATGAGCGGCGCGCTTTGGTGGCCGAGGCGGGCACGGGCGTTGGCAAAACCTTCGCGTACCTTGTGCCGACCTTGCTCTCAGGCAAACGTGCGCTGGTGAGCACCGCCACCAAGAGCCTGCAAGACCAGCTGTTTCTGCGCGATCTGCCGCGCCTGCGTGATGCCCTGCAGTTGCCGGTGACCTTGGCGCTGCTCAAGGGCCGCGCCAGCTACCTGTGCCAGCACCGCCTCAGCATGGCTCGCCACTCGGCCGAGATGCCTGATCGCTGGGCCATTCGCGCCCTGGCCAAGATCGAGGTATGGGCCCGCACCACGCAAAGCGGCGACCTCGCCGAGCTGGAAGGGCTGGACGAACGCTCCAGCGTGATCCCGCTCGTCACTTCCACCCGCGAGAACTGCCTGGGCAGCGAGTGCCCCGAGTATCGCCAGTGCCATGTGATGAAAGCGCGCCGCGATGCGATGGCGGCCGATCTGGTGGTCGTGAACCATCACCTCTTTTTTGCCGACATGGCTTTGCGAGACAGTGGTGTCGCCGAGCTGCTGCCCAGTGTGGAGGTGGCGGTGTTCGACGAAGCGCACCAGTTGGCCGAAGCCGGTGTGCAATTTCTCGGCAGCACGCTGGGCAGCGCGCAAGTGATCGACTTTGCGCGCGACATGCTGGGCGTCGGCCTGCAACACGCGCGTGGCCTGCTGGCGTGGCAAGACCTCTCAGGCGCCTGCGACCGCGCTGCGCGTGAGATGCGGCTGGCCGCCGCCGGCACGATCCGTGACGTGCGCGGCAGCTTCAAGCTGCGCTGGGAAGAGCGCGCCGAACAAGACCCCTTCATCGAAGCCTTGCAGTCTCTTGCTGAAACCTGCGACTGCGCCAAGCTGGCGCTCGAATCGGTGGACGAGTTGGCGCCCGACTTCACCAAGCTGGCCGAGCGTGCGGCGCAGTTCGTGCGGCAGGCGATCTTGTTCAGTGGCTCTGTCACGCCAGGGCGGGTGCGCTGGATCGACCTCTCGCCCCACCAGGCGCGCCTGGTCGAGTCGCCGCTCGACATCCGCGAGGCCTTGCGAGAGCAGATGAATGCCGCGCCCAAGACCTGGATCTTCACCTCGGCCACGCTGGGTGACGACGAGCGGCTCAGCTGGTTCACTGAGTCGGCGGGGCTCGACGACGCCACCACCTTGCGTGTGGGCAGCCCGTTTGACTACCCCGCCCATGCGCGGCTCTACATTCCCGCCGGTTTTCCCAAACCCAACGAACCCGGCCACCCGGGTGCGGTGGCCACGCTGGCGGGGCACTGTGCGCGGGCGCTGGGCGGGCGCACATTCGTGCTCACAACGACGCTGCGCGCATTGCAAACCATCGGTGAGAAGCTGCGCGACAGCTTCGAATCCGAAGGCGACAACATCCAGGTGCTGGTGCAGGGCAGTGCGCCCAAGCGACAACTGCTGCAGCAGTTTCTCAATCAGCCGCGTTCGGTGCTGGTGGGTTCACAAAGTTTTTGGGAAGGCATCGACGTGCCCGGCGACGCGCTGCAATGTGTGTTGATCGACAAGCTGCCGTTCCCACCGCCCAACGACCCACTGGTCGAGGCGCGCGTCAAGCGCCTGGAAAGCGAAGGCCGCAACCCGTTTGCCGATTACTTTGTGGCCGAAGCGGCGGTGTCGCTCAAGCAAGGGGCAGGGCGCTTGATTCGCAGCGAAACCGATCGAGGCTTGCTGGTGATCTGTGACCCGCGCATGGCAGGCATGAACTACGGCCGCCGCTTGCGCGAGGCCTTGCCGCCGATGACACGCCTGTCAAACGAAGCCGAGGCCCTGGCCTGGTTGCGCAGCCTGTCGGTCGCCTCGTTGCCGTTCTAAAGCCGGCCTACTTGGCGGCAGGCGCCGCGGCGATGAAGCCGCTGTTGGGGAAGTTCTTGCGCAGCACGCGGCGAGTGTCGTCGCGCAGCTGGTCGAGGCCGAGCTTGTCGTAGCTTTGCGCCATGATGGCCAGCGCTTCTTCTGCGGCAGGGGCTTGCTGGAACTCTTGCAAGGTCTGCTGTGCCCGATTCACTGCCGCGAGGTAAGCGCCACGGCGGAAATAATAGCGCGCCACGTGCACTTCATAGGCGGCGAGCGAATTGACGATGTAGCGCATGCGAACCAGCGCGTCAGGGGTGTACTTCGACTTGGGAAACTGCTCGACCAGTTGCTTGAACGACTGGTACGAATCACGCGAAGCCTGCTGGTCGCGCTCAGACAAGTCTTGGTTGGCCAGGTTGCCGAAGATGCCCAGGTTGTCGTTGAAGTTAATCACGCCCTGCAGATAAAGCGCATAGTCGAATGCTGGGCTCGTGGGGTGCAG
>JBBRFR010000442.1:0-3060 GCA_038241485.1 Burkholderiales bacterium | reverse complement strand
CACCATCGCATAACGGTCGTCGGTGAGCTGCACCACCGAGCCTGGCGGGTAGACCCCCATCATCTTGATGAAGGCGCCGAGGATGGCGGTGTCGTAGCGGTTCTTTCCCTGAGCAAAGAGCAAAGACAGCGCCTCGTGCGGCGTGAGCGCGCGCGAGGGCACATGCGGGTTGCACATGTTGTCGTAACGGTTGACCAGCGAGACGATGCGCGCGGCCGTGGTCATGCGGTCGCTGTTGAGCTTGAGCGGGAAGCCGCTGCCATCGGCGTGCTCATGGTGCTGCGCAATCACCAGCGTGGCACCCGGCTTCAAGCTCATCTTCTTGGCCAGCGTGACGCCGTGCGCCACGTGCTCCTGGTAGCACTGGTTTTCGGCCGGCGTGAAGTGTTCTTCGCGGTGGCGCACCCGCTCGGGCAGCTCGATCTTGCCGATGTCGTGCAGCATCGAGCCCACCCCGAGGTCGATCATCTCGGCCGGCGACAGGCCAAAGGTCTTGCCCATCAGCAGCGAGATCACTGCCACATTGACCGCGTGCAACGAGGCCTTGTCACCGGCACCTTCGGTGAGCAAGCGAATGCACATTTCCTGCTGGCCGATCATCTTGTCGACAAAGGCCTGCGCCAAGGCTTCGGTTTGTTCACGCGCTTCTTGCGGCTTGGTGGTCACCAGATCGGTGGCGTGTTTGCAGGCCTTGGTGGCTTCGGCAAACTGGTGTTCGCACAGTTGCAGCGAAGCACGCTGCGTCATCAAAGCCTCGCGGCGCAGGCGGCGTTCGGCGGCTGCGGGGGTTTCAACCAGAGCCGGCGCCGCAGCGGGGGCCAGCACCTCGGCCACTGAAGCGGGCGCGAGCGAGGGGCTCGTGACCAGCGTGGTCGCGTCAACGTCGCTCTTCTCGGGGCTCCAACGCACACGCTGCTTGCCCAAGGAACGGATGGTGGCGATCTGCGCTGCCGAGCCGATCTTGAAGCTGCTGAGCGGAAAAGGGTGGGACATCCATCCACCTTCGAGGTGAACGAACATCCCGACGCGCAGTTGCGCAACGTCAATCAACGATGGGGTCAATGCTTCTTTCATGCCGGTAGCCATGGGGCTCCGTGAATCTGCAGCTTGTGTTTGTTTTCGGCGGCTGCTCCCTCTTACTTAAACCGATTATGTTCAGCCGCCCCAGGAGCACACCTGCTACATCTGACAGTGGGGAGCACTGCAGTGCCGCAGTTCGTGCGGTAGTGCGCACGGGATGACGAGGCGGCTCAGCGTTCGATGCGGGTCGACAACACGATGGCCGAGGTGGTGCGCTCCACCCCGTCGAGCGCACCAATGCGGTCGATCAACGCGTCGAGCTCACCAATGGAGTGAGCAGCCACCACCGCGATCAGGTCGAAGGGCCCGCTCACCGAATGCAGCACCCGCACTTCGGCGATGCGGCGCAAGGCCTGCTCGATCGCGCCGCTCTGGCGTGGCGCCACGGTGATGAACACATGGGCGCGCACCAGCGCCGCCTCGGCGGCATCGGGCACGACCACGGTGTAGCCCACCACCACCCGCTGGCGCTCCAGGCGCTCGATGCGGCTTTGCACCGTGGTGCGCGAGAGATCGAGCGCGCGTGCCAGCTGCGCCACCGGCATGCGGGCGTTTTCTCGCAGCAGGGCGAGCAGGGCGCGGTCGGTTCCATCGAGGGTGCTTGTCGGCATATGGATCAAAGATGGTCGTCAATACGCCGAAATATGCGCGTCAGTCCGTCACAAGTCCAGCTGCAATTTGCACGCAAGCTTCGGAGAATCGAAGCCATTGTTTGCACACAGCAGGGGCATGGCCATGAGAGAAATTCTGGTGATCGGCGGCGGCAAGATCGGCTCGGTGGTGGCGGCCTTGCTGGTCAGCGCCAGCGGTGACACCCGCTACCGCGTGACCCTGGCCGACCGATCGGCCAGCCAGCTCGCCGAGGTGCAGCGCGAAACCGCGCTCTTGCAACATTCACCCCAACTCGACACCCTGGTGCTCGACGTCAACGACGCCGCCCAGCTGCGCAGCGCGCTGCAAGGCCGCTTTGCCGTGCTGAGCGCCGCGCCGTATCACCTGACCGTCAAGGTGGCCGAGGCCGCTCGCGCGGCCGGCGTTCATTACCTCGACCTCACCGAAGACGTGGCCAGCACCCGCCGCATTCGCGAGCTGGCGGTGGGCGCTGGCAGCACGTTCATCCCGCAATGCGGCCTGGCCCCCGGTTTCATCTCTATCGTGGCGGCCGACCTGGCCCGCCAGTTCGACAGCCTCGACAGCGTGCGCATGCGCGTGGGCGCCCTGCCCGCCTACCCCAGCAACGCGCTGAACTACAACCTGACCTGGAGCACCGAGGGCGTCATCAACGAGTACTGCGAGCCTTGTGAGGCCATCGTCAACGGCCGCATCACCGAAGTGCCAGCGCTCGAAGAACGTGAGGAGTTTTCACTCGACGGCGTGTTGTACGAAGCCTTCAACACCTCGGGCGGCCTGGGCACGTTGTGCGAAACATTGGCCGGCCGCGTGCGCACGCTCAACTACCGCACCATCCGCTACCCCGGCCACGCGGCCATCATGAAAGCGCTGCTGCACGACCTGCGCCTGCGCGACCGGCGCGACGTGTTGAAAGACATTCTGGAGAACGCACTGCCCGCCACCATGCAAGACGTGGTGATCGTGTTTGTGACGGTGGCCGGCCAGCGCGACGGCCGCCTGCAACAAGACACCTACGCCCGCAAGATCTACAGCCACGTGCTGGCCGGGCGCATGCGCAGCGCCATCCAGATCACCACCGCGAGCAGCCTGTGCGCCATGCTCGACCTGCTGGCCACGGGCCAGCTGCCGCAGCAAGGCTTCGTGCGGCAAGAAGATGTGCGGTTGAGCGACTTTTTGGCCAACCGCTTCGGCCAGGTCTACGCGATGGATGCGATGGCGCGCGCGGCCTGAGTGGCAGGCTGGGTGGCCCGCTGCGCGACAACAGGCGAGTCAGACACGTCGCCGTTCGCGCGCCGCAGCAAGGTTTCGAAATCGGGGATGGTCACCGGGCGGCTGAACAGATAACCC
>JBBRFR010000441.1:0-3061 GCA_038241485.1 Burkholderiales bacterium | reverse complement strand
GTGTTCATGTACCGGGTCTTCTGGGGCAAGGCGACCGAGCTCAAATACGGTTGATGCTCACCGGCTGGCGATGACGGTGCGGGTGACAACGCGATCGTCGCCCAGCACGATCAGCGCAAACAGCAGCTCCTCTAAACCATTGGCCTGGGCAGTGCGGCGTGCCAGTAAAGGTGTGGCCGCGGGGTTGAGCACCACGAAGTCGGCCTCGCAGCCCGGCTGCAAATTGCCCACCACACCTTGGAGCCCCAACGCCTGGGCGGCGCCTGCGGTGTGTTGCCACCAGAGGTGCGAGGGCTTGAGGCTCAGGGCCGGTTTGGTCTGGCCTTCGCGCGCCACCCCATAGGCTGCCAGCATGGTCTTGAAAGGCGAAAAGCTGGTACCACCGCCGACATCGCTGGCCAGCCCGTAGCGCATACCAGCGGCGTCGGCCGCCGCGTAATCGAAGAAGCCGCTGCCCAGAAACAGGTTGCTGGTGGGGCAGACCGCTGCGGCCGCCCCGGACTCGTGCATCAGCGCTCGATCGTTGATGCTCAGGTGCAAGCAGTGCGCATACACGGCCCGCTGGCGCAGCAGGCCGAAATCGGCGTAAACGCCCAGGTAACTCTCGGCCTTAGGAAAGAGCTCATGCGCCCAGCGCACTTCGTCGAGATTTTCGGCTACGTGCGACTGGATCCAGACATTGGGGTGCCTCAAAGCAATCTCGCCGGCCCCACGCAACTGCGCCGGCGTGCAAGAGGGGGCGAAGCGCGGGGTGATCGCATAACCGAGTCGCTCAACGCCATGCCAGCGCGCTATCAGCGCTTCGGTGTCGAGCAGGCTTTGCTCGGTCTCATCGCGCACGCCGTCGGGGCTGTGTCGGTCTTGCAGCACCTTGCCGGTGATGAAGCGCAGACCGCGTTCGCGCGCGGCCACAAACACGGCGTCGACCGACGCCACATGCGAGGTGGAGAAGGTGAGCGCGGTGGTGACGCCGTGGCGCTGCAGCTCGTCCAAGAAAAAGTCGGCCACGCCGCGGGCGTAGGGCGCGTCGGAAAAGCGCGCTTCGTGCGGAAAGGTGTATTGCTCCAGCCAGGGCAGCAGGCCATCGGCCGGCGAGCCGATCACGTCCAGCTGCGGGTAGTGCACATGCAGGTCGATGAAACCCGGCGCGATCAGCTGGCCGCGCAGGTCTTGCACGGCCTGGTCGGGAAACTGGCCAATCAGGCTTCCATGGTCACCAACCGCCTGCACCCGTTGAATGCCGTGTGCATCGGGGCCGGTGACGAGCAGGCCGTCGCGCTCGAAACGGGGATGGTGCTGCTCGTCAAACGACAGCAACGAGGCTCGGTAGGCTTGTTTCATGGCGTGACTGTAGCCACACGAGAGAAGCCGCCCATACGGCCCCTGGCATGAAGCGCATACCGGCCGCGGCAAACCGCACGCGGCCAAGCCCAGTCACGGTGCGAACCGCCCAACCACACCCTCGACCGCCCAGTCCATGTTCAAGATCTCAGCATCGCCAAGCGCCTGCCCAGGCGCGATCACCAGGCGTCCGCTGTTGTCCTTCACGCCGGTACGACCACCAGCAAACACCACCAATTTGCCTGCCGCCATCTCGGCCTGGCGCGCCAGCACTTCGCTGCGCACGGCCGGCGGCACCTTGGGGCCGAACCCTTCGACGCGGATCATGCCTTCGCGCACCCCGCCCCACACATTGCCACTCGTCCATTTGCCGTCCAGCACCGCCTGCACGCGTTGCGTGTAGTAGGCACCCCACTGGTGGGTAACGGCGGCAATCTGCGCGTCGGGCGCGAAGCGGCTCATGTCGGAGTGATAGGCCACGGCCAGCCGGCCGCGCTCCTGGGCGGCCACCATCACCGCGGTGGAGCCAGTGTGGAACGCCAGCACCTCGGCGCCCTGGTTCATCAGCGTCATGGCCGCTTCGCGCTCGCGCGGCGGGTTGAACCACTCGCCCAGAAACACCACGCGCACGGTCGCCGTCGGGTTCACCGAGCGCATGCCCAGCGCGAACGCGTTGATGCCCTGCACCACCTCTGGGATCGGGAAGCCGGCCACATAACCCGCCTGCGTGGCCAGGCGCCCAGCCGCAATGCCCGCGAGGTAGCGCCCCTGGTAGTAGCGTGCGTTGGCTGTGGCCACGTTGGGCGCGGCCTTGTAACCCGTGATGGACTCGAATTTCACATCTGGAAACTCGCGCGCCACCTTGAGCGTGGGCTCCATGTAGCCAAAGCTGGGCGTGAAGATAATCTGATGGCCTTGGCGCGCCAGGTCGCGGATCACCCGCTCGGCGTCTGCGCCCTCGGCCACATTTTCAACAAAGGTGGTCTGCACCCGATCGCCCAGTGCGGCCTCGACCGCCAGGCGCCCTCGATCGTGTTGGCGCACCCAGCCCGCTTCGGTGAGCGGGGCCACGTAGACAAACGCGGCTTTCACCGGCGGTGCCTTTGGTGTGTCGGCGCGCGCAGCGCCGAAGGGGGAAGAGAGAAGAAAAAAGCTTGTGACCGCCAAGGCGCAGACGCGCCGAGCCACGAGGTTTTTGTACATGGTGTTCCTCTACCTGGCTTCCGAAATGAAAAAACGAACCGGGGAAGCACCGGTTCGCTGGGGGAGATTGTAAGCCGGTGCTTCCAGACCAAGAGGATTGGGTCCAGGGGTGGCCGCGCGCCAGAGCAAGCGTATGCTTCAACACCATGGCAATCCCACACGCTCACCCTGGTCAGCCAGTCGATGTCTGCGCAGCCCCCATTTCTGGCGTGCTGAGCTCGACGGCTTTGTTCAAATCACGCGACCTGGAGGTGATTCGTCTGCTGATCGGCACTGGCAAGGGCATGCCGTCGCACCGGGTGCCGGGCGAGATCACGATCCAGTGTGTGTCGGGCCATTTAGAGATCGGCCTTGAAGACGGCCCAGCGGTGCTGAGGCCGGGGCAAATTCTCTATCTCAAGGGCGACGCTATGCACAGCGTGACCGCTTTGACCGATGCTTGCGCGCTGGTCACCATCGCTTTGCCTGGCGCGCCTTCACCCGCCTGAAATCAGCGTGCTCAGGCTGAGCGTGCAAG
>JBBRFR010000440.1:0-3067 GCA_038241485.1 Burkholderiales bacterium | reverse complement strand
GTGGCGCCGTCCATGATCGAGGCATCGAGCTCATGCTCGCCCGCTTCGGTCAGCGCCGCACCGTGGCCGGCATTGAAATGCACGCTGTCTTCCATCACGACAACGGTGGCCTGCACCGCGTCGAGCGCCGAACCACCGCTGCGCAGGATGACCCAGCCTGCGCGCAGGGCATTGGCCATGTGCTGGCGGCTCTCGGCCCAGTCGGCAGCGCTTTGCAAGTCGTGCGCCAGCGCGCCGCAGCCGCCGTGCAAGCCGATCGCGATATCGGCCATGGACTTATTTCACCGGCTTGATGTTCATCGCCAACGTGTCTTCGTCGACACGCGGCGTGATCGTGACCTTGCCCTTTTGCATTGCCCAGGCAGAGCCCACGGCGACGATCGGCAGGCGCTGCTTGTCCTTGTCGACCAGCGCGTTCGCGTCTTCCAGGTATTTGCGGCGCTTGCCAACGTCCATCTCGATGGCGGCGGCCTGCAGCAGCTTGTCCATCTCGGGGTTGTTGTAGTTCAGCACGTTGAACGCGCCCATCTTCTTTTCCTTGTCATTGGAGTGCGCCAGCGACGACAAGGTGTAATGCGCCTCGCCGGTCAAGGTGCCCCAGCCGGACATCGACATCGAAAAATCGCCGCGGGTACGCGCCGGGAAAAACACCGCCGCCGGTTGTGCGTTGGGTGTGGCATCGATGCCGACTGCTGCAAGCATCTGGGCGATCGAGGTGCCGACCTGGGTGTCACCCGGCAGGCGGTCCTTGGTGAACGAGAACTGGATCTTGAAGCCGTTCGGGTAACCGGCGTCGGCCAGCAGCTTCTTGGCAGCAGCCGGGTCGTACTTGCGCTCGGGCAGCGATTTGTTGTAGCCAAAGATCGAGGGCGTCACCATCTCGTTGGCCGGCTTGCCCAGGCCTTCCATCGCCACCTCGGCCAGGCCCTTGCGGTCGATCGCCAGATCGATGGCCTGACGCACGCGCAGGTCCAGCAGCGGATTCTTGGCCAGCGGCGAGCCGTCCTTGTTGCTGGCGTTCTGCAGCTTGTCGCGCATGTCGAGTTCGACGTTGAACACATACACCGTGTCGATGGTCTGCACGTTGATCTTGGGGTCGCGCTTGAGCGTGGCCACGTCGGTGGCCGGCACGCGGGTGATCAGGTCGAGTTGGCCGGCCTTGAGCTGGGCCACACGCGCGGCATCGTTCGCAATCTCCTTGCGCACGTGGCGGGCCCAGGGTTCCTTCGGTCCCCAGTAGCCATCGAAGCGGTCCAGCACCAGGTCACCCTTGGGTTGCCACGACACATATTTGTAGGGGCCGGTTCCCACCGCCGCCTTGCCCGTGTTGAAGGCCTCGTTGGCGCTGTCCTTGGTCAGGCCGGCAGCGGCCTTCGCTGACACGATGAACAGGCGAATGAAATCGTTGGGCAGCGTCGGGGCTGCACCGTCGGTGATGACCTGCACCGTGTGCGGATCGATGATTTTTGTTTCCTTGACGCGGCGCACGTAAATCGTGGTCGGGTTCGGGCCGGACACCACCGGGATGCGCTCGATCGAAAACTTGACGTCGGCCGCGGTGAAGTCCGAGCCGTCATGGAACTTCACCCCCTTGCGCAGCTTGAACTCCCAGGTCGTGTCGTTGATTGCCTTCCAGCTCTCGGCCAGGCGCGGCTCGAGCTCGAGGCCGTCGCCCGACCAGACCAGCGTGTCGAAGACATGCTTGAGCGCCTCGGCATGGGTGCCGGTGGCGGTGAAATGCGGGTCGATCGAGTCGGGACCCCCGCGCACGCCGATGGTCAACGTCTGTGCGAATGCCGACGTCAGCAATGCGGTGGCGCACAACACGCCAGTGAATAAGGAACGCATGGTGAAACTCCTGTTGTGGTTTGGCGCTGCGCATGTCGCAGGCCTTGCGGCAACGAATTTAAGCCCCACCCGGAATCCAGTCAATACCTTTTGGAACTAATTTTTATTTGATGCATGAACCGACATGGCGCGCGCCATACTTTTGGAACCTGGTTGGTGCCATAGGCAAACGAGCGAGAAAAATGCGGTTCACAGCGGCCCCGAAGTTTGTTAGCATGCAGGCGCAAAATACACATTCGGTTCAAATTGGAACTAACTACACCACCATCGACAGATCCGTCGACCACGCCCGAAGCGGGCGCGGGGTCGGGCGCGGACATGCTCGGGCGCCATCGGCTCGATGCCTTCACACACGCGCGCCTGTGGCGTAACCCGTGTGGATTTGCCGCGCGCTTCAACTACCTGGGCCTGCGCTACAACACGCCGCTGTATGGTTGGGTGGAGGCGCATTTTGGCCTGGCCCGTGCTGAATTCGTCATCCTGTACAGCCTGGGGCTGTTCGACGGCGTGACCGCGAGCGAGATCGCCGCCTCGACCGCGTTCCCAAAAAACACGCTGAGCCGGGCCGTCAACCGCATCGCCAAGCTCGGCCTGATCGCGCGCCGCGCCGGCACGACCGACCGGCGCCAGCAGAACCTGACGCTGACACCTGCGGGCCAAGCGATCCTGGACGAGGCCATCCCGCGGTTCGTGGCCATGGAAGAAGAAATGCTGTCACCCCTGAACCTGGTCGAACGCGAAACCCTGTCGGCGCTGATGGCCAAGGTGGTGCTGTCGATGTTCGACAGCACCGTACAACCGTCGGCCGAGCCGGCCAAACCCTGAGAAAGGAAAACCAAACATGCGACTCGCCGACATGAACTGGATGCAGGTGCAGGAACACGTCAAGCACGATCAGCGTGCGGTGTTGCCGCTGGGCTCGACCGAACAACACGGATACCTGAGCCTGTGCGTGGACGTCATCCTGGCCGAACGGGTCGCGATCGACGCAGCCCAGCCGCTCAAGGTGCCGGTCTATCCGACCATCAACTACGGCTTCACGCCGAGCTTCGTCGACTATCCGGGTACGGTGTCGCTGCGCCTGTCGACCTTGTGCGCGCTGATGTGCGACATCCTCGACCACATGGTGCGCACCGGCTTCCGGCAGATAGTCATCGTCAACGGCCACGGCGGCAACGGACCGGCGCACGGTGCCATCCTCGAATGGCTGGACCGCAAC
>JBBRFR010000439.1:0-3072 GCA_038241485.1 Burkholderiales bacterium | reverse complement strand
CGCGATCAGAAGGTCTTTGGAAGGGAAGTGGTTGTACAGCGTGCGCTTGCTGATACCCGCTTCGGCCGCCACCGCATCAACCCCCACGGCGTGAATGCCCTGGCCGTAGAACAGCCGGTCGGCCGCAGCCAAGATGCGCTCCTTCATCGGCGCGGGAACAACCTGCGTCATGCGGCAACCGCCATCGGTGGTTTGGGCCGGTGCGGCCGGGCCACGGCGAAGGTCACCTGCACGATGCCAGCCGCCAGACCCACCGCCGCGCCCACCTGCCAAGCCAGGTTGTACGAACCCAGCGCGTCATAGATCAAGCCACCGCCGTAAGCCCCGACGAAACTGCCGATCTGGTGGCTCATGAAGGCCACACCGCCCAGCATGGCCTGCCAGCGCACGCCGAAGGTTTCACTGATCGACCCCGCCACCAACGGCCCCACACCCAGCCACAAAAAGCCCATCACGGCGGCGAACACCAGCGTGCTGGTGGGCGTGGGCAAGCTCATGAAGTACCACGCAATGCCGATCGAGCGCAGGACGTAAATGCCACCCAGCAGCCCATCGATGCACCGATCGCCGCACCCGCCCCCAACAGCACGCCGATGAAGCCATGCGCCGTCACCAGCAGCATCAGCCCGGCCACATAGAGCAACGAGCCGGCCACCATCAAACGCCGAAAGCCCAGGCGCCAGCCAGTGGCTGCAAAAAACCCCAGACCAGGTTTTGCACCGCGATGGCAAGCGTGAAATCAGACACCGAGATGCCGATGTTTTTGGTGAGCGGCGGCATGAAGATGCCCAGGCTCTGGCGCAGGCCCATGCTCAGGCTGAGCATCAGCGAGGCGCCGATCAAGATGGGCAAGACAGGCCGCATGTCGCGCAGGCTGTTCATCGGTGTCTCCGGAAGCGAAGGCGCAGATTACACCGATCGGTGTAATCGTGGCCATCACCCACGCGACAAGCCCTTGATGTGAAATACGTCATCACCTTGCCGCGGGGCCTGCACTACACTACCCCCCACTTTCCGAGGAGCGTTGCAAGGTACACCTCTGTACCCCAGGCTCGGAAATCTACTTGCAACCGCGCTCACCCGCACGATGAATCTTCGTGGGTGAGTTGATTGAACTTCCCTCTGTTGATTCGCGTGCGGGTTCCTTGATCGATTGGAGCCTGACATGAACGCCGTTCTCAAACCCACCCAAGACTTCGCTGTGCGCGACCTGACCCTTGCCGCCTGGGGCCGCAAGGAAATCCGCATCGCCGAAACCGAAATGCCCGGCCTGATGGCCATCCGTGAAGAGTTCACCAAGAGCCAGCCTCTCAAGGGTGCACGCATCACCGGCAGCATCCACATGACCATCCAAACGGCCGTGCTGGTCGAAACGCTGCAAGCCCTGGGCGCCAGCGTGCGCTGGGCCTCGTGCAACATCTTCTCGACCCAAGACCACGCCGCTGCGGCGCTGGCCGTGAATGGGGCCAATGGCGGGGGCACACCGGTGTTCGCGCACAAGGGCGAAACCCTCGCCGAAGACTGGGACTTCACCCACAGCATCTTCGAGTTCGGCGCCAAAGGCACCGACGGCGAAGGCCCGAACATGATCCTCGACGACGGGGGCGATGCCACGCTGTTGATGATCTTGGGTCAGAAGGCCGAGAAAGACGCATCGGTCATCAGCAAGCCCACCAGCGAAGAAGAAACCTGCCTCTACGCCGCGATCAAGGCCAAGATCGCTCAAGACCCCACTTGGTACACCCGCAAGGCCGCGCAGATCATCGGCGTGACCGAAGAGACCACCACCGGCGTGCACCGCCTGAAGGAGATGAGCGCCAAGGGCACGCTGCCCTTCCGCGCCATCAACGTGAACGACAGCGTCACCAAGAGCAAGTTCGACAACCTCTACGGTTGCCGTGAGTCGCTGGTCGACGGCATCAAGCGCGCGACCGACGTGATGATCGCCGGCAAGGTGGCGGTGGTTGCTGGCTACGGTGACGTGGGCAAGGGCTCGGCCCAAGCATTGCGTGCTCTGAGCGCCCAGGTGTGGGTGACCGAGATCGACCCCATCAACGCGCTGCAAGCCGCGATGGAAGGCTACAAGGTCGTGACCATGGAGTACGCCGCCGACAAGGCCGACATCTTCGTGACCACCACCGGCAACAAGTCGATCATCACGCACGCTCACATGGTGGCGATGAAAGACCAAGCCATCGTCTGCAACATCGGCCACTTCGACAACGAGATCGACATCGCCTCGATCGAGAAGTACGAATGGGACGAGATCAAGCCGCAGGTCGACCACGTGACCTTCCCCGACGGCAAGAAGATCATCATGCTGGCCAAGGGCCGCTTGGTGAACCTGGGCTGCGGCACGGGCCACCCGAGCTTCGTGATGTCGTCGAGCTTTGCCAACCAGACCATTGCGCAGATCGAGTTGTTCTCGCACCCCGACAGCTACGACATCGGCAAGGTTTATGTGCTGCCCAAGCACCTGGACGAGAAGGTCGCCCGCCTGCACCTGAAAAAGGTGGGCGCGATGCTGACGGAACTGACCGATGAGCAAGCCGCCTACATCGGCGTGCCCAAGCAAGGCCCTTACAAGCCTGACACCTATCGGTATTGAGCCCCACTTCCGTTCGTGCTGAGCTTGTCGAAGCCAGCGTGCACCTCGGTGCTTGCACTTCGACAGGCTCAGTGCGAACAGAGTGAGTGCGCGGCCCTACAAAAACACCTGACACCACCCCATGCGCGCTGACCAACTCCTGCTCCAAAACGGCCTCGTGCCCACCCGGTCGGCCGCGCAACGGTTGATCGAGCGCAACGCCGTTCGCTGGCTCGGCCCCAAGGGCTGGGCCGTCGTCAACAAGGCGGGGCTCGATGTGCCCGAAGACTGCGAGATGGAGATCACCGACGACGCGGAGCTGCGCTTCGTGTCGCGCGGTGGGCTCAAGCTCGAAGGGGCACTGAAAGCCTGCGGCATTGACGTGACCGGGCTCGACTGCCTGGACCTGGGGCAGAGCACCGGGGGCTTCACCGATGCGCTGCTGCAGGCGGGTGCCAAGCGCGTGGTCGGCATCGACGTCGGCC
>JBBRFR010000438.1:0-3076 GCA_038241485.1 Burkholderiales bacterium | reverse complement strand
CCAGCCGGTAGTCGCCATGCACGATGCGCGGCTGCGACTCGTCGCGCGCGCTGGGCGTTGTTGTAATCGGGCAGCAGGGGGTCCCAGAGAATGCGGCCCTCCACGCAGTCCATGATGTAGAAGGCCGTGCCCAGCACCGAGGGGTCTTCGCACAGGGCATACGCCTTGGCGACCGGCACGTCGGTTTTGGCCAGCGCGCTGATGACCTTGAACTCGCGGTCGACCGCATGGGCCGAAGGCAGCAGCACGCCGGGCGGCTTGCGGCGCAGCACGTAGTTTTTGCCACCGGCGCTCAAGCGGAAGGTGGGGTTGGACTGGCCCCCCTTGAACTGCTCAACCTGGAGCTCGCCACTGAAACCCGCCACGTGGTCGCGCATGTAGGCGTCGAGTTTTGGCACGTCAAACGCGTGCTGGGGCGTGACGGGCTTGGTGCCGGAAAACTGTGTGGCCGAGGTGTCTTTGCTCATGGTCTCGTCGGTTTGAAGCGTGGCGCTTGATTTTGTCCGGTCGGGCTGAAAGGCTGAGAGTTTTTGATTGAATCAAAGCGCAGGTCAGTCACCGCGTTGATCACACCACTTCGAACAAACCCGCCGCACCTTGCCCACCGCCGATGCACATGGTCACCACCACGTACTTCGCGCCGCGGCGCTTGCCTTCGATCAGCGCATGGCCGGTCAGGCGCGAGCCGGTCACGCCGTAGGGGTGGCCCACCGCAATGGCGCCGCCATTCACGTTGAGGCGGTCATCGGGTATGCCCAGCTTGTCGCGGCTGTAGATCACCTGGCAGGCAAACGCTTCGTTCAGCTCCCACAGACCGATGTCGCTGACCTTCAGGCCGGTTTGCTTGAGCAGCTTGGGGATGGCGAAGACGGGGCCGATGCCCATTTCGTCAGGCTCGCAACCGGCCACCCCGAAGCCGCGGAAGATGCCCAGCGGTTTGATGCCGCGCTGTTCGGCCAGCTTGCTGTTCATCAGCACGCAAGCCGACGAACCGTCTGAGAACTGGCTGGCGTTGCCGGCGGTGACCACGCCGCCCGGTAGGGCCGCGCGGATCTTGGACACGGCTTCGAGCGTGGTGTCCGGGCGAATGCCTTCGTCGGCCGAGATCGTGACTTGCTTGGTGGTCAGACGACCGCTCGCCTTGTCGACCACGCCCATGGTGGTGGTCATGGGGGCGATTTCGTCGTTGAACTTACCGGCCGTTTGCGCCGCCGCAGCGCGCAGCTGGCTGCGCACGCCGTATTCGTCTTGCGACTCTTTCGAGATGTTGTAGCGCTTGGCCACCATCTCGGCGGTTTGCAGCATGCTCCAGTAGATCTCTGGCTTTTTTTCCAGCATGTACGGGTCGGCGCGCATGTGGCGGTTGGTTTCGTTCTGCACGCAGGAGATTGACTCGACACCGCCGCCGATGGCAACTTGCACGCCGTCGACGATGATGCTGTGAGCCGCCATCGCAATGGCTTGCAGGCCCGACGAGCAGAAACGGTTGATGGTGACGCCGGCGGTGGTGACCGGCAGGCCGGCGCGCAGGGCGGCCACGCGGGCGATGTTGCCGCCGGTGGTGCCTTCGGAGAGCGAGCCGCCGAGGAAGACGTCTTCGATTTCGGCCGGGTCGAGGCCCGAGCGTTTGACAGCATGTTCAATGGCGTGACCGGCCAGCGTGGCGCCGTAGGTCATGTTGAAGGCGCCCTTCCAGCTCTTGGCCAGGCCGGTGCGCGCGGTGGAGACGATGACTGCTTCGGTTGTCATGGTTGTGATTCCTTAGGTGACGGTTCGCGACCCCCCGTTCGGGCTGATCCTTCGATACCTCAGGACAGGGCAAGTCGAAACCTGCGCTGACTTCGATACCTCAGCCCGAACGCAGTCGAGGGTCAATTAAATGTCTTGCCTTCTTCGGCGAGCTTCACCAGCAGCGGCGCGGGTTGCCAGAACTTGGCGTCGGCGCCCGGCTCAGCGGCGATGCGCTTCAACGCACGCACCACGTTGGCCAAACCCACGGTGTCTGCGTACAGCATCGGGCCACCACGGTGCTGCGGGAAGCCATAGCCGTTGAGGTAGACCACATCGATGTCGGAAGCACGCTGGGCGATGCCTTCTTCAAGAATGCGGGCGCCTTCGTTGACCATTGCGTAGATGCAACGCTCAATGACTTCTTCATCGCTGACCTTGCGCGCCGTCAGGCCGCGCTCCTTGCGGAAGTCTTCGATGATCTTGTCGACCGCCGGATCTGGGATCGCGTCGCGCTTGCCCGCTTCGTAGCGGTAGAAGCCGGCGCCGGTCTTCTGGCCGAAGCGGCCAGCTTCGGCCAGGCGGTCGGCCACGATCGGGATGTAAGCCTCGGGGTTGGCTTCGCGACGCCGCTTGCGGCCGGCGTAGCCGATATCCAGACCGGCCAGGTCGCCCATGCGGTAGATGCCCATGGCGAGGCCGAACTTCTGCAGCGCGTTGTCGATTTGCGCGGGCGAGCCGCCAGCGTTGAGCAGCTCGTTGGCCGCCTGGCCGTAGCGGGCCACGATGCGGTTGCCGATGAAGCCGTCGCACACGCCCGAAACCACGGCGATCTTCTTGATCTTCTTGGCCAAGGCCATCGAGGTGGCCAGCACTTCGTTGCTGGTCTTGGCGCCGCGCACCACTTCGAGCAGGCGCATCACGTTGGCCGGGCTGAAGAAGTGCAAGCCCACCACGTCTTGCGGGCGCTTGGTGAAGGAGGCGATCTTGTCGAGGTTGAGCGCCGAGGTGTTGGAGGCCAGGATCGCACCGGGCTTGCACACTTCGTCGAGCGTTTTGAAGACCTGCTCTTTCACTTCGATGCTCTCGAACACGGCTTCGATCACGAGGTCAACGTCTTTGAAGTCGTTGTAGCTCAGCGTCGGCGTGATGAGGGCCATGCGCTCGTCGAGTTGGGCTTGCGTGAGCTTGCCCTTTGCCATGGAGTTTTCGTAGTTCTTGCGGATGGTGGCCAGGCCCTTGTCGAGGGCCTCTTGCTTCATCTCCAGCAGCACCACGCCGATGCCCACGTTGATGAAGTTCATGGTGATGCCCACACCCATGGTGCCGGCGCCGATCATGCCCATCT
>JBBRFR010000437.1:0-3081 GCA_038241485.1 Burkholderiales bacterium | reverse complement strand
TCGCACCTGCTGTCGATCGCGCCCACCGGCACCATCAGCCTGGCCTTTGCTGACAACGCGAGCAATGGCATCGAGCCCGCCTTCAGCTGGAGCTATACCCGCAAGAAGCGCATGCCCGATGGCGGCTTCAAGGAGTACGCGGTCGAAGACCACGCCTGGCGTTTGTACCGCCACCTCAAAGGCGCCAGCACACCGCTCACCCACGCTTTTGTGACCGCACTGGAGATGAGCGCGCTCGACCACGAAGCCATGGTCGCCGCGGTGGCCCCGTGCATTGACACCGCCATTTCCAAGACCGTCAACGTGCCGGCCGACTACCCCTACGCCGACTTTCAAAACCTCTACATGCAGGCCTGGCAGTCGGGCTTGAAAGGCCTGGCCACCTACCGGCCCAACGCCGTGCTGGGCTCGGTGCTGAGCACCACGCCCACGGCGAGCGCCACGGTGATGAAGTTGAACGACGCCAACCAGCGCCTCGCGCTTGACCGCCTTCCGGCCCCCGTGCTCTCGTCACTGCGATGGCCGGGCCGGCCCGAGCTGCCAGCCGGCAACTCGGCCTGGACCTTCATGCTGCGCCACCCCTTCGGCGAGTTCGCGCTCTTCGTCGGCGAGCTGGCCACCGAAGGCAGCGGCCCGCAGCCGTTTGAAGTGTGGGTCAACGGCGCCGAGCAACCGCGCGGCTTGGGCGCGCTGGCCAAAACCTTGTCGATGGACTTGCGCGCCAACGACCCGGCCTGGCTGCAGCTCAAGCTCGACGTGCTCGCCACCGTGGCCGAAGAGCGTGCCTTTGAGATGCCGTTCCCGCCCAACGGCGAGCGGCGTTTGTTCCCCGGCGTGGTGGCGGCCACGGCGGCGGTGATTCGCTGGCGCTGTGAGCAGCTCAAGGCCTTGCCGCGCCTCGGCCGAAGCGGCCCCACGCCGGTGATCGACGCCATGTTTGCGCGTGACGAGCCGCACACCGGCCCCTCGGGCACGCTGGCATGGGCGGTCGACGTGGACAACCCCGCCACGGGTGAAAACTTCACCCTCACGCTGAAAGAAGTGACACTGCCCGGCCCCGACGGCGTGGCCGTCACACGGCCCTGCGCGGTGGGCTTCTCGGGCAACTACCCGCGTGCACTCGATGGCCTGGCACGTGTGCTGTCGCTCGACATGCGGGTGATCGACCCCGCCTGGATCGGCATGAAGCTGCGCAAGCTGCTCAACTACGCCGAGCCGTTGGGCCACTTCATGGCCTTCGTGCCCGGCCTGCCGCACGGCGAGCGCCGCCAGCAGACCTGGCCCTCGACCGTGGCCTACCTCGCGCGGCTCATCATCCACCGCTACGCGATGCTGGGTGTGTTGACCGAAGAGGGTTTCCCGGTGCGCGACATGGGCGTGCTCGAAACCCCGGACGACGCGGCCGCCGGCCCGGTGCTCACCGGCAAGGTGTGCCCCGAGTGCGGCAACCCCAACGTGATTCACAAAGACGGCTGCGACTTCTGCACCGCCTGCGGCTACGTGGGGCAGTGCGGGTAGGCAAGGAAAAGCTCAACTCATCCCATCCTGAGCCTGTATCGCCGCATCAAGGCCAGCCCGGCCAGCACCAACAGGCACACCGCAGCAAAGCCTGCACCGGCATAGAAGGTGAAAGCCGAGCCCAGACGATCCCAAGCGAGGCCGGCGACCACGCTTGAGAGCAACATTGCCACGCCACTGAGCAGGTTGAAGAAGCCATAGGCCGTGCCGCGCAGATCGGCCGGCGCGGTGTCGGCCACCATCGCCGCCAGCAGCCCCTGGGTCATACCCATGTGCACGCCCCACAGCGCCACGCCCACGGCGAGCAGCACCCAGCCGCCAGCAAGCGCCAACGCGAGATCCGCGATGATCAGCACCCCTAATCCCGCCGCCAGCAGCTTGTAGTGGCTCACGGTGTCCGACAGCTTGCCGAACGGGTAGGCCGACGCCGCATAGACCAGGCTCATCAAAACCATCACGACGGGCACCCAGGCGACCGGAACACCGAGCTGCGACGCCCGCAACACCAGAAACGCCTCGCTGAAGCGCGCCAGCGTAAACACCGCGCCGAGCGCCACCACCGCCCAGTAGTTGCGGCCCAGGCGAGCCAAGGAGGAGCGCCGCAAGGGGTTCACCGCCACCGTGGCCGCGCGACGTTCGGGCTCACGGATGCCGACCAGCAGCAACAGCACGGCCAACACACCAGGAATCACCGCGACCCAGAACACGGCCCGGAAGTCGTTGGCCCAGGCCAGCATCAGCCCGGTGGCCAGCAAGGGGCCGACGAAGGCGCCGACCGTGTCGAGCGACTGGCGCAGGCCGAAGGCGGCGCCACGAATGGCCGGTGGTGTGATGTCGGCCACCAGCGCGTCGCGTGGCGCACCGCGAATTCCCTTGCCCACACGATCGATGAAGCGAGCCGCGACCACCACCCCGACGCCGCCAGCCAGCGCAAAGGCGGGTTTGCTCAATGCGCCCATCGCGTAACCCAGCAAGGCCAGGCCCTTGCGACGCCCCAGGCGGTCGCTCAGGACGCCGGAGAACACTTTGGTGATCAGCGCGGTCGATTCGGCAATGCCTTCGATGACGCCGACGGCCAGCACGCTGACGCCGAGTGTGCCGACCAAAAAAAGCGGCAGCAGGCTGTGAACCATCTCGGACGAGATGTCCATCAGCATGCTGACAAAGCCAAGCACCCACACGCCGGCAGGGATGCGTGTGCGCAAGGGTAGCGAAGAGGGAGCCATCAGCGTCTCCTGAATGAGGTGCGATTCTCGCGGCTCGGCATTCGCCCTGGCCAGGGACAATACGGTTCAGTTGAGCGGATCAGAACCCATCTCCGTTCGGGCTGAGGTATCGAAGCCCCCGCTCGCTGCCCTTCGACAGGGCAGCGCGGGTAGACCACACGAAAGCGACCACAATTCGCGCAGTGACACCGCTCCTGTTCCTGCGCCAGCTGACCGGCAAGCACCGCACCCGGCGTGCCAACCGGCAGTTGGGCGGTGTGCTGGCGTTCGTGGCGGGGGCTGTCAATGCGGGTGGCTTTCTCGCCGTGCAGCGCTACACCTCGCACATGACCGGCAT
>JBBRFR010000436.1:0-3087 GCA_038241485.1 Burkholderiales bacterium | reverse complement strand
CGCGGCTTGTCCACATCCGTCCCCCGCGCGCACGCCGTGTGATACGCCAGCAGCTGCAGCGGGATCACGTGCAGGATGGGTGACAGCGCGCCGTAGTGCTCGGGCATGCGGATCACCGACAGGCCTTCGCCCGATTCGATGTGCGAGTCGGCGTCGGCAAACACAAACAGCTCGCCACCGCGTGCGCGCACCTCTTGCAGGTTGCTCTTGAGCTTCTCGAGCAGCGCGTCGTTCGGCGCCACCGTCACCACCGGCATCTCAGCCGTCACCAGCGCCAGCGGGCCGTGCTTCAACTCACCCGCGGGGTAGGCCTCGGCGTGGATGTAGCTGATCTCTTTGAGCTTGAGTGCGCCTTCGCAGGCGATCGGGTAGTGCAGGCCGCGGCCGAGGAAGAGTGCGTTTTCCTTGCGCGCAAAAACCTCTGACCAGGCGATGACTTGGGGCTCCAGCGCCAGCACCGCTTGCACGGCCAGCGGCAAGTGGCGCAAGGCCTTCAGGTGCGCGAGCTCTTGCTGCTCACTCAGGTGGCCGCGCACTTGTGCCAAGGCGAGCGTGAGCAGGAACAGGCCCACCAGCTGCGTGCTGAATGCCTTGGTCGAGGCCACGCCGATCTCGGCGCCGGCTCGGGTGATGTAGGCCAGCCCGCACTCGCGCACCATCGCGCTGGTCGACACGTTGCAGATGGTCAGGGTGTGTTTCATGCCCAGGCCGCGTGCGTGTTTGAGCGCCGCCAGCGTGTCGGCGGTTTCGCCGCTCTGGGTGATGGTGACGACCAGCGTGCGCGGGTTGGGCACGCTGTCGCGGTAGCGGTATTCGCTCGCGATCTCCACGCTGGTAGGGATCTTGGCGATGCTCTCAAGCCAGTACTTGGCGACCGAGCCGCTGTAGTAGCTGGTGCCGCACGCAAGGATCAGCACCTGGTCAATGTCTTTGAAGATGCGGTAAGCACCGTCGCCAAACAGTTCGGGCGAGATGCTCTCGACCGCGTCGAGCGTGTCAGCACTGGCGCGCGGCTGCTCGAAGATCTCTTTTTGCATGTAGTGGCGATACGGCCCCAGCTCGGCGGCGCCGGTGTGCACGAGCACCGTGCGCACTTCGCGGTCGACCGCCTTGAAGCTGAAGCCGTCGCGCGAGCGGGTGGTGACCCACACCTTGCCGAGCTGCAGGTCGACCACGTCGCCTTCTTCCAGGTAGGCGATCTGGTCGGTGACGCCGGCCAGGGCCATCGCATCAGAGGCGAGAAAAAACTCGCCCTGGCGGTCGCCCGCGCCCACACCCAGCACCAGCGGCGAGCCCTCGCGCGCGCCGATCACACGGTGTGGCTCGTCGCGGCAAAACACGGCGATGGCGTAGGCGCCGCGCAAGCGCAGCGTAGCCTGCTGCACGGCGGCGAGCAGGTCGCCCTCATACAAGTGGTCGACCAAGTGGGCGATGACCTCGGTGTCGGTCTGGCTGTCGAAGGCGTAGCCGCGGGTCTTGAGCTCGTTGCGCAGCTCGTCGTGGTTTTCGATGATGCCGTTGTGCACCAGGGCCACGCGGCCCGAGGCAGCCGATTTGCCCACCGGGCCCGACGAAAAATGCGGGTGCGCGTTGTGCACTGCCGGTGCGCCGTGGGTGGCCCAGCGGGTGTGGGCGATGCCGGTGCCGCTTTGCACGTTGTCGGTGGCGACGCCGGCTTCGAGCTCGGCGACTCGCGCAGTGCTGCGGGCGCGGCGCAGCTCGCCGTCTTGATGCACGGCAACGCCGCAAGAGTCATAACCTCGGTATTCGAGGCGCTTCAATCCCTCGATGAGGATGGGAACGATATTGCGGGTGCTGACGGCGGCGACGATTCCACACATGAATGAACTCCCCACAGGGCTTGAACAAGGCGGCCATGGTAGGCAGGAGGCATTGATTCATGCTTGCATGTTTACGCCTCCGAAGAAATAATTCATCACCCTGCGCCCAGTTTGATTGAATATTTCACAAAATAAGCTATGAAGGAACCAAACTCCACGCTTTTGAGCCTCGACGACACCGATTTGCGGGTGCTCCAGCTGCTGCAACACGACGCCTCGCTCTCTAACCAAGACCTGGCCGCCGCCGCCCACACCTCGCCGGCCACCTGTCTGCGGCGAGTCAAGCGCCTGGTCGAAGCCGGGGTGATCGAGCGGCGGGTGGCGATTCTTTCGGCCGAGAGACTGGGCCCCGGGCTCACCGCCTTGGCCGAGGTCACGCTCGACAGACAAGGGGCCGAACACCTGACGGCCTTCGAGGCGCGGGCGGTGGCCGAGCCGGCGGTGCAGCAGTGTTACCGCGTCTCGCCGGGGCCTGATTTCATGCTGGTGCTGCAGGTGGGCGAGATGGCGGCGTACCACGCGTTGGTGCAACGCCTGTTCACGCAAGACGCCAACGTGCGCAACGTCAAGGCCTTCTTCAGTGTGCACCGGGCCAAGTTCGAGCCATCGATCGCGCTGCCTCGCGCAGCGCGGGCGCCCGCTACTTCTACTTCTTCAGGATCACCAGCCCCTTGAGGTACTCGCCTTCCGGGAAGGTCACCGTCATCGGGTGATCGGGCGCGGCGCCGGTGCGGGCATAGAACAAGCCGTCGGCGTTGGCGTCGAGCCCGGCGCCGGCCACGATCTTGTGGAACAGGTCGGCACTGATGCCGCCCGAACACGAGTAGGTGAACAACACGCCACCCGGCTCCAGCAGCATGAAAGCCAGCCGGTTGATGTCTTTGTAGGCGCGCGCGGCGCGCTCGGCGTGGGCGGCGGTGGGCGCGAACTTAGGTGGGTCGAGCACGATGGCGTCGAAGCGTTGGCCTTTTTGCAGCGCGTCGCGCAGCGTCTGGTTCACGTCGGCATCGAGCGCGGTGTGGCGCGAGGCCTCAAAACCGTTGAGCGCCACATGCGCGGTGGCGCGCTCAAGTGCGGGTGCCGACGAGTCGACGCTCGTCACGTGCCCTGCCCCACCGGCCAGCGCGGCCACGCTGAAACCGCCGGTGTAGCAATAACAGTTGAGCACGCGCTGCAAGCCGAAGTGGCGCACGGTGTCGGCAAAGAGCTTGCGGCTGTCGCGTTGGTCGAGGTAGAAGCCGGTCTT
>JBBRFR010000435.1:0-3096 GCA_038241485.1 Burkholderiales bacterium | reverse complement strand
CCTGCCCTGGCCGCCTATGCGACCTGATTCACGCCACCATAGGCAGGCTGGCTCTCGACTTTGGCGGCTTAGCTTGTCGAAGCGGACGCGTGCAGTGCGCACCCTTCGACAGGCTCGGCGAGCGGTGGCGGGCGACGGGTTCGGGGCCGGGGCCCGACTCTCACCCCTACGCCGGCAACATCGCCAGCACCGCATTGGCCCCATTCACCAGCTCCTGCGCCGACACCTGCGACAACCGCTTCTTGGCCTGCAGCAACTGCACCGCGTCGACATAACGCTCCAGCGTGTGCCGCGCCAATCGGTTGGCGACCATCTGGTGTTGCCCTCCGATCGCCTCGCCGCGCGCCACGAGCTGGATGAAGGCGATCACCTTGCCCGCCAGCTCATCGTCGAGGCCGGTGGTGTAAAGGTAGATGTGGCTCGCTTCCAGAAGGTCGAGCGAGGCGCGGCAGATGGCGCTGCACGGGGCGCTGCCCACGACCGATGTCACGGCGAGGTGGCGCGTGCGCGCGGCATCGTCTTTCAGCACGTAGCCGGCGCGCACCGTCTCTTGCAGTTGCGTCAACACCGGCGCCACGTAGCTGCCGTGTGTGGGGTAGAGCTGGTCGATCACGCTCTGCTCGAAGGGGATGTAGCTGCCGTAAAGAAAGCAGAAGGCCGCGCCGCTGTTGGCGCCGCTGTTGACGGCCGTGGGCACGTCGAACTCGGCGAGGCGAATTCCGCCCAGTGCGTTGCCCCGCGCATCACGCTGAATGACATTGCCCACCACCGTGACGGGCGCGGCGCTCGGCGGCTGCACACCCTCGCGCACCCAGCGCACCATGTGGTCGAAGACAGCATTGATCACCTGTTGCACGGGCACGCGCGGGTACGGCGGCAGCGCGCACTCGCCCAGCGTGGGGGCCACACCGTCGCGCTGCAACAGCGGGCGAGAGTTGAGCACGGTGCGGCGGCCCGAGTGGCTGCTGCCCGCCACCTCCCAGAAGCGGTAGAGCGGTGTGTCGGGCTGGCGGGCGGCTACTTGCGAGGGCACGTCGGTCTCTGAGATGAGCTTGAAGATGGGCACCGTGAGGTCGGTGCGAACACGCCCGCCGCCGATGTAGAGCAGGTAGGCATCGACCGGGTCACCGATCAGCGGGTGCAGCGCGTTGATGAACACCTGCAGCCGGCTGGCCGATTGAGAGGCGCCGATGGCGAACACCTGCTTGGTGATGAGCTTGCCGAGCGGGCGCACGCCCACCGGGTGGCGAATGGCCTGCAAGGCCTGCGCAAAGATGTCGTAAGACAGGGCGTCGTCGTTGATGGTGCCGCCGGCCGTCACGTCGAGCGTGCCGTAGCGCAGCGGGCTCCAGTTCTTGCTGCCGTTGGGCACGCCCTGCACGCCCACACGCTGCGCCGACACGCCCACCCACGCATAACCGGCTCGGGTGATGTGCTCGAACGAGGCGCCCCACATGGCATCAAGGTCGTAGCCAGCGGTCACGTTTTGCCACTCGGCCAGCACGGTGCCGTTGAACTTCCACGGTGACACCGGCCGCCGCACGAGGATGCGGGTGCGGTAGGCGTGGCCGCTGTCGACGAGCGTGCCGTTGCTGCCGATCGGCACCGCGGTGTTGAAGCGGCTGGCCGTGCCCTCGATGAAGAACTCTTCTTCCACGTAGCCGACCGCGGCCAGGTTGTGCAGTGTCGACATCCACGGGTAGTCGCGCGAGGCGCTGCCCGGGGGTGCGTTGACGGTGACGGGGCCAATGACGGTCGGGTTGGCCACGGCCGCTGCAGCGCGGGTGGGGGCGCACAGGCTGGCCGCCGCCACGAGCATCACTGACAAAGCCAGGGTGATGGCCGCGCGTGGCCGCGCAAGGAGGTAAAGGTTCATGCTTGTCTCCGGTGTGGTTGGAATAGCGGGGTGACTCTAGTCTTCGTCCACGCTTTTTTCGTGTTAGATCGGGCGGCTGTCATGGACATTCCGGTCTGCGGAACTGGTCCCGCCCCACGCACCGCATCTTGTTGATCGACGGGGAAAAGCCCCGCTAGACAGGGGCTATTCAAACGATCACTTTCTGCTCGCTCGCCTACACTGCTCTTCATTCGCAGCGCCAACCGGCCGCACGATTGGGCGGACACCAGGGAACCCGTACCCCAGCGCTGAGAGAACCCGTCAGGCCGTGAACACATTGAGTGATCGCCGCTTTGCCCGGAAGACCGAGCCCGCTACCAGCAATGGTTGCGGGCTTTTCTTATGGCGCGACCCGATCAGGGGCCTGCCTTCGCCAGGCTCCGTGCGCCACCCGCACGCCCACGGCGAGCAGGCTGGTGCGAGTGCCATGACAGAGGCCCCTGGCTGCGCGGCAGCAGCGTCAGGCCGTCGTCACGCGGCGGCGATCTTTTGCAACGCTTTGCCGATGGCGGCGGGGTCGCCGGGCCGCACCAGGCGCGCCACTTCGCGGCCGTCGCGCAAGAACACCAATGTGGGCCAGAGCTTGACGCCAAACGAGCGGCCAAGTGCTCGGCCCGGGCCGTCTTCGACTTTCAGGTGCGGCAGCTGCGGGTGCTCGGCGAAAGCCGCCGCCACCAGCGGCTGCGCTGCGCGGCAGTGGCCACACCAATCGGTGCCGAATTCGATCACACCCGCGCCCGGGAGGGCGTCGATGTCACTGCGGGTGGGTTGGTCAACAGCGTAGGGAGCAGGCATGGGGGCCCTTCTCGGGTCAACAAGCGGCCAGTCTAGACCTGCAACAGCTCCTGCCGCACGGCATACAAGGCCAGCTCGACGTCGTTGCGCACGCCGGTCTTTTCAAGAATGCGCGCGCGGTAGGTGCTCACAGTGTTGGGTGAGAGCGAGAGCTGCTCGGCGATCTGGCTCACGCTGCGGCCCTGGCTGAGCAGGCGAAACACCTGGTATTCGCGGTGCGACAGGCGCTCGTGCAACGGTGCATCTTCGGCATGGCCGGCGCCGATAGCCCCCGCCAGCTGCTCTGCCACAGCAGGTGTGATGAACAGCCCACCGGCCGCCACCTTGCGGATGGCACAAATCATTTGCTCGGAGTCGGCGCTCTTGTTGAGGTAGCCCACGGCGCCGAGTTTCATGCTGCGCAC
>JBBRFR010000434.1:0-3200 GCA_038241485.1 Burkholderiales bacterium | reverse complement strand
TGCAAACGCAGGCGGGCGGCTTGCACGGCTCTCAGCTCGTCGATGTCGCGTTCGGTTTCGGCTTGTGCCACTTCTTCGGCGGCGTGGTCGTCGGCACTTTCCTTGCGGTCGCTGACTTCGCCTGAGCGCTCGCTGTCACGCAGACGGGTGGCCTCGCGTGCGGCGGTGATTTCGGCGTCGAGTTGTTGTTCTCGAGTGATCAGCAGGCCTTCCAGGCTCTGGCGCTGCTCGTGGCTCAGTGGGTTCATGGCGTGTCCAGTGTGGTTCTCTTGCTCTGCCGATTGTTGGCGGGGGCAACCCCTGCGGGCTTGACGGAGCGCAAGCCAGGCCTTGCATTGCCTGCGGTAAGGTGGCCGATTGTCAGAAGGAGGCGTCGGCCCATGAGCGTTCGCAATCTCGAACATCTGTTTCGCCCGCAGTCGGTGGCCGTGATCGGCGCCTCGGATCGCGAGCGCAGCGTTGGCGCGGTGGTCATGCGCAACCTGCGCGAAGGGGGCTTCAGCGGGCCGCTGTGGCCGGTCAACCCCAAACACAAGCGCATTGATGGCCTGCAGGCTTGGCCCACGGTCGAGGCCTTGCCGCAGGCGCCTGATCTGGCGGTGATCTGCACGCCTGCGAGCACGGTGCCGGGGCTGATCGCCGAGCTGGGCCGCAAGGGCACACGCGCCGCGGTGGTGTTGAGCGCGGGGCTCAAGGGGCCGTCGGGCGACAAGGGGCTCTCGATCGAGCAGGCCATGCTGCAGGCCGCCAAGCCGTATCTGCTGCGCATCCTTGGGCCCAACTGCGTGGGCCTGCTGGTGCCCGGCGTGGGCTTGAACGCGAGCTTCGCTCATGCGGCCGCCAAACCGGGGCCGCTGGCCTTTGTGTCGCAATCGGGTGCGCTGGCCACCGCCATGCTCGACTGGGCCAACTCGCGGGCCATCGGGTTTTCGCATTTCATCTCGCTGGGTGATAGCGCCGACGTCGATTTCGGCGACGTGCTCGACTACCTGGCAAGCGATGGCGACACCCGCGCCATCTTGCTCTACATGGAATCGGTGGGCTCGGCGCGCAAGTTCATGTCGGCCGCCCGCGCCGCCGCGCGCAACAAGCCGGTGGTGCTGGTGAAGGCGGGCAGGGCGCCCGAAGGCGCCAAGGCCGCAGCCTCACACACCGGCGCGCTGGCAGGCGCTGATGACGTGTTCGACGCCGCTGTGCGTCGCGCCGGTTTGTTGCGCGTCGACTCTCTCGGTGACTTGTTCGATGCCGCTGAAACATTGGCCCGCTCGCGGCCCTTGATGGGCGACCGTTTGGCCATCGTCACCAACGGCGGCGGCGCCGGTGTGTTGGCCGCCGATGCCCTGTCGCTCGGAGGCGGCCACTTGAGCGCGCTCACGCCGGCCACCCTGGCCCAGCTCGACGCCGCGCTGCCCGCCACCTGGTCGAAGGGCAACCCGGTCGACATCATTGGCGATGCACCTGTAGAGCGCTACACCGCCGCGCTGCAGACCCTGCTCGACGCGCCGGAGGTGGATGCGGTGCTGTTCATGCACGCGCCCACCGCCATCGTGCCCAGCATCGAAATCGCCGCCGCCTGCTTGCCGCAGCTGCGCGAAGCCCCGAAACCCGTGCTGACCTGCTGGCTGGGCGGTGCGGTGGTGCAAGCCGCGCAAGAAGCCTGCGAGGCCGCCGGCATTCCCACTTACGAAACCCCCGAGCGCGCCGCCGCGGCGTTTTTGCAGCTGGCCGACTTCCGCCGCAACCAGGCGGCCTTGCTGCAAACGCCACCGGCGGCGCCCAGCGCAGCGGCCCCCGACATCGCTGCGGCGCGGGCCGTGATCCAACAGGCCCTGGACAGCGGGCGTGAGCTGCTCAACGAGCCCGAGGCCAAGACGCTGTTGTCGGCCTTCGGCATCCCGGTGGTGGCCACGCGCACCGTAAACAACGTGGCGCAGGCCGCCGCGGCCGCCTCAGAAATCGGCTTCCCGGTGGTGCTGAAGATCTTGTCGCCGCAGGTCTCGCACAAGTCCGACGTGGGCGGGGTGGCGCTCAACCTGCAGTCGGCCGACGAAGTGCGCCGCGCGGCCGAGCGCATGCAGCAACGTGTGGGCGAGTTGCGCCCCGACGCCACGCTTGATGGCTTCACGGTGCAGCAGATGGTGAGCCGCCCACGTGCCCACGAGCTGATCGTGGGCGTGGCCACCGACCCGGTGTTCGGCCCGGTGATTCTGTTCGGGCAAGGCGGCACGGCGGTCGAGGTGATACGCGACCGCGCGGTGGCGCTGCCGCCGCTCAACATGGCGCTCGCCGCCGACCTGGTGTCGCGCACGCGTGTGGCCAGCTTGCTGGCGGGCTACCGCGACCGGGCCGCGATCGACATGCGCGCACTCAACACCACCTTGCTGCAGGTGTCGCACATGGCCTGCGACCTGGCCGAGCTGGTCGAGCTCGACATCAACCCCTTGCTCGCCGACGACCGCGGCGTGATCGCGCTCGATGCGCGCGTGAAAGTGCGCGCCGCGGCCAAGGGCCTGGCCGACGAACGCCTGGCCATTCGCCCCTACCCGGCGCAGCTCGAAGAAGAGGTGCAGCTCGAAGGGCAGCCGGTGCGCCTGCGCCCCATCCGCCCGGAAGACGGCCCGCGCCTGCAGTCGTTTTATGCCCATGCCACGCCGGCCGACATGCGGCTGCGGTTTTTCCTCACGCGCCGCGAGGTGCCACAAACCGAGCTGGCGCGCTACAGCCAGATCGACTACGACCGCGAGATGACCTTCATTGCATTGCCGGCCGACGAGAGCGACGGCATGCTCGGCGAGGTGCGCGCCGTGTGCGACCCGGACAACCAGCGCGCCGAGTTCGCCATTCAGGTGGCCACCGGCTCCCAGCACCACGGCCTGGGCCGCTTGTTGATGGAAAAGATGCTGCGTTACCTGCGCGAGCGTGGCACGCGCGAGCTGGTGGGCGAATGCTTGGCCGAAAACACCAGCATGGGCCGGCTGGCCCGCAGCCTCGGCTTCGAGGTCAAACCCAACGACGACGGCGGCACGCTCGACATGCGGCTCGGTCTGTCCGCGCGCGCGTGAACCGCGCGCTTCAGTGCGCCATCAACACCGGCAAGGGCAGCGCCTGCAGCACCGAGCGAGAGGCCCCGCCGAGCAGCAGCTCGCGGGCGCGGCTGCGGCCATAACAGCCCATCACCAGCAGGTCGGCGCCATGGCACT
>JBBRFR010000433.1:0-3207 GCA_038241485.1 Burkholderiales bacterium | reverse complement strand
TTGATTGCGATGCTGTTCACCCTCAACCGCACCAAGCTTGGCCTGCTGGTACGCGCCGGTGTGCAAGACCGCGAGATGGTCGAGAGCCTGGGCTACCGCATCCGCCGCTTGTTTGTCGGTGTGTTCGTCGCGGGCTCGGCCCTGGCCGGGTTGGGCGGCGTGCTGTGGGGCCTGTACCAGCAGAACGTGACGCCGCAGATGGGTGCCCAGGTCAACGTGCTGATTTTCATCGTGATCATCATTGGCGGGCTGGGCTCCACCTTTGGTTGTTTCGTGGGCGCGCTGCTGGTGGGCCTGCTTGCCAACTACAGCGGCTTTCTCGCGCCCAAGCTGGCGATGTTTTCCAACATCGGGCTGATGGTGGCGATTTTGTTGTGGCGCCCGCAGGGGCTGTATCCGGTGACCAATCGATGAGAACCCTCACCACTCCGATGCGAACCCCCACCAGGCCGTTCGCCCTGAGCCTGTCGAAGGGCTGGATGAGCGTGCAACAAGGCTTCGACAGGCTCAGCCCGAACGGAGTTGGGTGCGCACCATGCTGAACCGCATCCTCTCCCACGACCTGCCCCGCAACCGCTGGCTCTCGGCCTTGCTCATCGTGCTGGTGCTGGGCCTGGCGCTCACGCCGTTTCTCTTTCCGAGCACCAAGGCGCTCAACGTGGGCGCGAAGATTTTGGTCTTCGTCGTGCTCGTCGCAAGCTTCGACCTGCTGCTGGGCTACACCGGCATCGTGAGCTTCGCGCACACCATGTTCTTCGGCATCGGGGCCTACGGCGTGGCGATTGCCAGCGCGCGCATGGGGCCGGGCTGGGGCGCGGTGGCCCTCGGTGTTACGGCGGCGGTGGCGATCTCACTGGTCTTGTCGCTGTTGATCGGCCTCTTCAGCCTGCGTGTCAAAGCCATCTTCTTCGCCATGATCACGCTGGCCGTGGCCTCGGCCTTTCTCACGCTGGCCTCGCAGCTGTCTGAGTTCACTGGCGGTGAAGACGGCCTCAACTTCAAGGTGCCTGCGGCCTTGCAGCCCGGCACGCAATACCTGGAACAGCCCTTTCTTGGCGCCAGCATCGACGGCCGTTTTCTCAGCTACTACCTGCTGTTCGTGGTGACCGTGCTGCTGGTGCTCACCATGCTGCGCATCGTTAACTCGCCGTTCGGGCGTGTGCTGCAAGCCATCCGAGAAAACGACTTTCGTGCCGAGGCCATCGGCTACCGCATCGTGGTCTACCGCACGCTGAGCAACGTGTTGTCGGCGCTGTTTGCCACGCTGGCGGGCTGCCTGCTCGCGCTCTGGCTGCGCTACAACGGGCCCGACACCTCGCTCAGCTTCGAGATCATGCTCGACATCTTGCTCATCGTCGTGATCGGCGGCATGGGCACGGTGTATGGCGCGGTGGTGGGCAGCGTGCTCTTCGTCATTGCGCAGAACTACCTGCAAGACCTGCTCAAGCTCGGCGCCAGCGCTTTCGAAGGGGTGCCGGTGCTGTCGCAACTCGTCTCGCCCGACCGCTGGCTCTTGTGGCTGGGCATTCTGTTTGTGCTGTCGGTTTATCACTTCCCGAGCGGGGTGGTGGGGCGGCTGCGTTCACTCAACCGGAGGCAACGATGACTTTGCGCATGCGTGTGTTCCAGAAGCAGTCCTTGGCCTTGGTGGCTGCGGCTTTGCTCGCAGCCTGTGGTGGGGGCGGTGGTGACGACAGCGTGGCCGCGACCGAGGCCGCCGCCGAAGCGGCAAGTGCGCCCACCGAACAGGCGCAGCACCTCGGGGCACACGCGGTGTTCAACCGCAAGCCCGAGTTCGTCTCGGCAGACGTGCTCAGCACCGAGTACGACGGTGTGAGCGATGACCTGCTCACCGCCGGCCTGGGCAAGACCGGCCTGGCGGGCGCATTGCCGCCGTTTGCCAATGCGCTGGCGCCAACCGCCGCTGAGCTGCGCCGCGCTGCCATCTACAACAGCTACCGCGCCATCGTCGACATGACGGCAGCCGGCGGTTACGGCTCGCTCTACGGCCCCAACGTCGACGCCGACGGCGTGGTCACGGCCGGCGAAGGCAAGGTCGCCGGCACCGAGTACCTGGCCTTCAGCGACGATGGGCAAGGCCAGCAAAACGTGGTGCTGATGGTGCAAGTGCCGAGCAGCTTCAACCCACGCCGCGCCTGCATCATCACCGCCACCTCATCGGGCTCGCGCGGGGTTTATGGCGCCATCAGCACCGGCGAGTGGGGCTTGAAGCGCGGCTGCGCCGTGGCCTACACCGACAAGGGCACCGGCAGCGGCCCGCACGACCTGGCGAGCGACACCGTGCCGCTGATCGATGGCACACGCGCACCATCGCCGGGCGCTGCGGCCCAGTTCCGCGCGCCGCTGGATGCGGCGCAACTCGCCGCCGGCAACACCGCCATGCCGAACCGCCTCGCCTTCAAGCACGCGCACTCGCAACGCAACCCCGAGAAAGACTGGGGCCGCTTCACGCTGCAGGCGGTGGAGTTCGCTTACTGGGTGCTCAACGAACGGCATGGCATTGCCCTTGGCCACGGCCAGCGCCTGCGCACCGTGCGGCCCTTCAACACGCTGGTGATCGCCTCCAGCGTCTCCAATGGCGGTGGCGCGGCGCTTGCCGCCGCCGAACAAGACCGCGCGCGTCTGATCGATGGCGTGGCCGTGTCCGAGCCGGCGGTGGAGCTGCCGGCCGATCTGCGTGGCGCCATCGTTCAGCGCGGCAGCACGGTGCAAGCCGCGGGCAAGCCGCTGATCGACTTCACCACCTACGCCAACCTGTTCCAGAGCTGCGCGGCGCTGTCGCCCCAGGTGGCGGGCACACCTGGTGCTGCCTTTGTGATCGCGCCCTTTGCTGCCAACCGCTGCGCCTCGCTCAGGGCCAAGGGCTGGCTCACCGCCGACACCTTGAGCGCGCAAGCCGACGAAGCACTGGCCAAGCTCGCGGCCTACGGTTGGGAGCCCGAGTCGGTGCCCTTGCATGCCTCGCTGGCCGCGTTTGAAGTGGCGCCGGCGGTGAGCGTGACCTTTGCCAACGCGCTGGCACGCGCCAGCGTGGCCGACTCCCTGTGCGGCTACAGCTTTGCCGCCACCACGGCGCAAGGTGTGATCACGCCGACGACGCCTGCGCTGCTCGCACCCATGTCGGCCACCGGCAATGGCGTGCCACCCTCGGCCGGTGTGCAGCTCATCAACAACCTGAGCCCCGGC
>JBBRFR010000432.1:0-3218 GCA_038241485.1 Burkholderiales bacterium | reverse complement strand
AGGCGCTGTCGATGCGGATCTCGCAGCGTTTGTCCATCGCGAAGCGCTTCACCGTCTTGCGCAGCGAGCGCGAGAGCTTGAATTCGTCGACAAACAGCACCATGCGCGGCTCGGGTGACCACCACAAGATGGGCTGGCCTTCGCTGTACCAGGGGAAGACACCTTTGCCGTAGGCCTCGGCCAGGCGTTCGGGGGTGAGCTCGCCCCCTGCCGCCAGCAGGCCCGGGGCGTCAGAGCCGGGCGGCAGGGCGAGCCGCGTGTCGGGCAGCGGGTCGAGCGGGTGGCGTAGCCATGGAATCATGGGCGGGTGTCACAGGCCTCGGCCGAGGCCACAGGCTTTTTCTGCGTGAGCGTCACCCCATGGCGCACCGCCACGATCTCGGCCAGGATGGACACCGCGATCTCGGCCGGTGTGCGCCCGCCCAGGTCGAGCCCGATGGGGCCGTGCAGGCGGTTGATCTCTTGTGCGGACAGGTCGAACAAGGCCAGGCGCTCCTTGCGTTTGGCGGTGTTGTTGCGTGAGCCGAGTGCGCCCACGTAGAAGGCGGGCGATTTGAGCGCTTCGAGCAAGGCCATGTCGTCGAGCTTGGGGTCGTGGGTCACGGCCACCACCGCACTGTGCGGGTCAAGCTGCAGCTCGACCACCAGGTCGTCGGGCATGTGGCGGCTGAAGGTGGTGCCGGGCACGTCCCAGGTGAGGTGGTATTCCTCGCGCGGGTCGCAGCAGATGACTTCGAAGTCGAGCGCCAGCGCCATTTGCGCCAGCACGCGCGAGAGCTGCCCCGCGCCGATCACCAGCATGCGCCAGCGCGGGCCGAAGAGGGCGCGCAGGGTGTAGTCGTCGAAGCTGAATTCATCGCCGCGGGTGGCGGCCTCCACCGTCACCTGGCCGGTGCGCAGGTCAAGCCGACGCGCTACCAGCTCATGGCGCTGGGTGCGGGCCAGCACCTCGTCGATCCAGGCGGTGTCGTTCAAGGGCTCTTGCACCAGGCGCAGGTTGCCGCCACAGGGCAGGCCGAAGCGGGCGGCTTCGTCCTTGGTGACGCCGTAGGTCACCAGCGAGGGGTGTTGAACGTTGTCACCCCCGCGCACGCGCTCGATCAGGTCGTCTTCGACGCAGCCACCCGACACCGAGCCGACCACCAGGCCGTCGCCACGCATGGCCAGCAGTGCACCGGGCGGGCGGGGCGCCGAGCCCCAGGTTTCGATGACGGTGACCAGCCGCACGGTGTGGCCATCGGCGTGCCATTGGCGGGCCTGGGTCAAGACTTGGAGGTCGAGGCTGTCCATGGGAAATGGGGCGGCAGCGGAGGTCGGGCCATGGTAG
Source organism: Burkholderiales bacterium (assembly GCA_038241485.1). Taxonomy (GTDB): domain Bacteria; phylum Pseudomonadota; class Gammaproteobacteria; order Burkholderiales; family Burkholderiaceae_C; genus Rhizobacter. The sequence continues at coordinate 1,891 of JBBRFR010000432.1, read as the reverse complement.
CGCGCAGGCCTCGCCGCTGCAGGGCGAACTTTCCCGGGCGCTCAGCGGTAGAACGCCTCGACCTTGCCCTTGAGCTTGATCATCAGCGGCTTGCCCTTGCGGTCAATCGCCTTGCCAGCCGGCACCTTCACCCAGCCTTCGCTGATGCAGTACTCCTCGACGTCAAACCGCTCCTTGTCGTTGAAGCGGATGCCGACGTCGCGTTCGAACGCCGCCGCCACGTGGTGCGCGCTGGTGGGGTCGACCGACAGGCGGTCAGGCAGCGGGGAGGTGTCTTGGCTTTCTTGCATGGGTGGCGTTTGGCTTGAAGCTGCGGAGCTCTCCATTTTCACACCCAGCAAACTCGGGCAACCTGGCGTATCGTCCCGCCTCTGCTTTGACGAAGGACAGCGCCATGAAGATCGCCTTTTTCGGAACCGGCCTGATGGGGTCGGGTTTTGTGCGCCGCTTGCGCGCCACGGGCCACGAAGTGCATGTGTGGAACCGCAGCCCAGCCAAGGCCCAAGCCCTGGAGGCCGACGGCGCCAAGGCCTTTGCTGACCCCGCGCGGGCGCTCGAAGGGGTGGAGCGCATTCACCTGTCGCTGGCCGATGATGAATCGGTCGACGCGGTGCTGGAGCCGCTGGCCGCGCAGATTGCGCAATCCACCTGGATCGTCGACCACACCACCACCGCACCCACCCCCACCGCCGCGCGTGCAGCACGCTGGCATGCGCGCGGGCGCATCTTTGTTCATGCGCCGGTGTTCATGGGCCCATCGAACGCACTCGAAGGCACCGGGCTGATGCTGGTGTCGGGCGACAAATCGCACCACGACACGCTGCTGCCCGCGCTGCAGCAGATGACGGGCAACGTGGTCTACCTGGGTGATGCACCCGAGCGTGCGGCGGCGTTCAAGCTCTTTGGCAACCTCACGCTCATTGGCATCATCGGCGTGCTGGGCGACGTGAACCGCTTGGCGCACGCCGGCGGCATCTCGAGCGCCGAGGCGTTCTCGCTGTTCAAGCACTTCAACCCGGGGCAGCTGCTGCCGGCGCGCGCCGCGCGCATCGAATCGGCCGATGTCACGCAACCGTCGTTCGAGGTGTCGATGGCGCGCAAGGATGTGCGGCTGATGATCGAAGAGGCACAACGCGGGGGTGTCGACCTTTTTGTCATGCCCGGCGTGGCCGCGATGTTCGATGCCGCGATGGCGCGCGGTGAAGGGGCTCTCGATGTGGTGGTCGCGGCCCGCGTGCCCGCAGGGAGCTGAACGTGATCGAACAACACATCGACATCGCCACCGCCGACGGCGCCATGAACAGCTTCGTGGTGTGCCCCGAAGAGGGCGGCCCTTTTCCGGTGGTCTTCTTCTACATGGACGCCCCCGGCAAGCGCGAAGAGCTGCACGACATGGCGCGGCGCATTGCCGCCGTGGGCTACTTCGTGGTGCTGCCCAACCTCTACTACCGCCGCTCGCGCGACTACTGGATGAAAGAGCGCACCGAGGCCGGCATGGCCGAGATGTTTGGCCACATGGCCTCGCTCAACGCCACCTCCACCGAGTGCGATACGCGCGCCATGTTGAGCTATGTCGATGCTCAACCGCAGGCCCAGGCTTCACGCATCGGCGCCGTGGGCTACTGCATGAGCGGCCCGATCGTGGTGTGGGCCGCGGCAGCGTTTGCCGACCGGCTCAACTGCATCGCTTCCATCCACGGCGCCAACATGGCGACCGAGAGCCCCGAGTCGCCACACCGCCTGGAGCTGCGCATTCGCTGCGAAACCTATTTCGCCTGCGCCGAGATCGACAAGTGGGCGCTGCCGGCCCACATCGAGCAGCTGCAAGCGGCGTTCACCGAAGCCGGCGTGCCGCCCTTCTGCAGCGCGTGCTCGAGCTTCTCGATGTCGG
>JBBRFR010000431.1:0-3218 GCA_038241485.1 Burkholderiales bacterium | reverse complement strand
CAAGCCAAGCTGCGCGCGCACTGACAGCATGTGCACCTGGCGGCCCGGCACACGGCCGGCGGCGATGGCCGCGATCTGGTGCTTGGCCGTCGTCTGCGCTAGGAACATCGCGGCCTTGAGGTTGACTTGCACCACTTCGTCGAAGGCTTCTTCGGTCACGTCGCCGAGTTTTTCTTCGCGCTGGATGCCCACGCAGTTGACCAGCAGGTCGAGTGCGCCAAAACGCTCGGCCACCGCATCGACCGAGGCGCGGATGTCGGCCACCGAATGTGCATCCATCGCCAGGCCGATCGCATCGAGCCCGTTGGCGCGCAAGCGGGTGGCCAGCGCATCGGCCTTGTCAAAGCTGCGGCCGGAGACGGCCACCCGCGCACCGGCCAGGGCCAGGCCCCAGGCCACGGCCTCGCCGATGCCGCCGTAGCCGCCGGGCACATAGGCCACACGGCCGCGCAGGTCGAACAGGCCGTGCAGGCTCTGAATGAAGTCCACGGGAATGTCTACGGTCATGGCATCAATCCATCAACAAACCACCGTTGAGATCGAGGATCTCGCCGGTGATGAAACCCGACAGCGGTGACGCCAGAAAACGCACCGTGTGGGCAAACTCTTCGGGCTCACAGAAGCGCCCGACCGGGATCTGCTTCAACAGCTCCCGGCGCTGCGCTTCGCTCAGCTGCTCGGTGATCATGGGCGTTTTCACATAGGCCGGCGCGATGCCGTTGGCGGTGACGCCAAAGGCGGCGAGTTCGCGCGCCAGCGAGAAGGTGAGCGCGCTCATCGCGCCTTTGCTCACCGAGTAGGCGGTGCCGGCGGTGAGGCCACCGGTCTTGGCCGCGAGCGAGCTGGTGTTGATGATGCGGCCCCAACGACGCGCTTTCATGCCCGGCACCACAGCTTGGGCCCAGAACATCGCACCGTCGAGGTTGGCGCCCATCACACGCCGCCACTCGCTGGCGCTCGTGGCTTCGATTTTGTTGTTGGACAGGATGCCGGCGTTGTTGACGAGGATGTCGACCGGCCCCAGCCGCTGTTCGATCAGCGCATGCGCCGCCTGCACGGCCCGCGGGTCGCTGATGTCGCAGGCGACGGCGAACACGGCCTGGCCGTAGGTCTTTTCCAGCGGTGCCATCGAGGCTGCGTTCACATCGACCAGCGCCACGCGGCAGCCGTCTTCGATCAAGGCCGCCACCACGGCGCGGCCCATGGTGCCGCCCGCGCCCGTGACCAGCGCCACTTTGTCTTTCAACGGATAGGGTGTCATGTGTCGAGAACGCTTTTCTTGCCAAACAAACCACGGGAGCGGAAGGTCACCACCGCAATGAACAACAGATACATGGACATCAGCGACCACTCCGACGCATACGCGCCGGTCAGCCCGACCACCATGCCCACCAACAGGCCGGCGATCACCGCGCCCCACAACGAGCCCACACCGCCGAGCACGATGATGAGGAAGGCCGGCACCACGGCGTCTACCCCCACGTGCGGGCGGATGCCCCAGATGGGCGCCATCACCACACCGGCGATCGCCGCGAGTGCCACGCCGAGCGCAAACACCGCCGAGCGCAAGCGCCCAAGGTTAATGCCGAGTGCACGCACCATTTCGCTGTCGTGCGCGCCGGCCTTGATGATGGCGCCGTAAGGCGTTTTCTCCAGAAACAGCCACAGCGCGAAAATCGCCACGATGGCAAAGGCGCTGGCAAACACGCGGTAGCGCGAGTAAATCAGGTCACCCATCATGAAGGCGCCCGAGATCGCTTGGGGCAGCGGCATCTGCTGTTCGTTGGAGCCCCAGGTCACGCGGATCAGCTCTTCGATCACCAGCGCGGCGCCAAAGGTCAGCAACAGGCCGTAGAGCGGGTCTTTGCCGTAGGTGCGGCGCAGGCACAGCTCAAGCAGCAAGCCAAACAAGCCGACCAGGATGGGCGCAAAAAAGAGTGCAATCGCGTAGCGTGTGCCGAGGGGCAGGCTCATGTAGCCGGCCTGCAACTCGGGGAACCAGCCGAGCTTGGGTGCCAGCAAGAAGAGCGCGGCATACATGCCCAGCGCAAACAGCGAGCCGTGCGCAAGGTTGATGGTTTCCATCACGCCCACGATGAGCATGAAGCCCAGCGCGATCAGCGCGAACAACAGGCCGAGCGAGATGCCGTTGATGAGGTGGGGCAAGAGGGCGAGTAGCCAGTCCATTTCGTTGTCGTTTCAGATTGTGGGTTCGGGGGTCGGGGTCAAAGCTGAACAAGCGCTCCGTTCGGACTGAGCCTGTCGAAGGCCTGGTGCCAGTGCTTGACTCATGTTGACGAGGCACGCGGCGTTTCGACAGGCTCAACGCGAACGGTACTTTTCAGCATGGCGCAGGGTTCGTAGGAGGGCGTGGCGGCGTAAGACTCGAGCGAGCAATGCTTCAGGCTCGCACGGTCTTCCACCTCGGCCTGCGTGCGCTGGTAACGCGCCACAAAATCCCTCACACCGGCGCGACCCAGGCCCCAGTGCCAGGTGGTGCCGAAGATGCCGAACAGCGCAGGGGCCGAAAAAGCCCATGGTGGCAGCGCCCGCGCCCGCGCCCTGGACCAGGCGGCGGCGAGTGGTTGACCTGGCCAGCATGGCGGCACGCGTGCGTTGTGCTTACTGCTGGTAGCTCGGCGTGGCGTCGTAAGACTCGAGCTTGCACGTCTTGGCCGCGTTGTCGTCGGCCACGTCCTTCGGCTCGGCCGCCGTCAGGATCTTGAAGATGTCGTCCTTCTCGGCCGGCTGGTCGTTGTAGGTCGCCATGTAGATGGTCTGCTGGCACTGGTGGGTGATCGGGTCGATCCATGCGTCGTGGTGCTGCAGGCGGTCGCGTGCGCTCATCTTGCGGCCCTCGAGCTTCTTGATCACAGCGATGTTCTGCGTGGTACCCGCCTCTTCAACACAGCGCAGCAGCTCGCGCGTGGCCATGTAGCTGTTGTGATAGACGTTGCCGGGCACCTTGATCGCCATGCCGGGGTATTGCTTTTGGTAGGCGGCGACAAACTCTTTCACGCCCGGCAGGTCGAGGCGGTAGTACCAGGTGGTGCCAAACACGCCGAAGATGCTCTCCGGGCCGAGGCCATACACATCAGGCCAGTCTTGCTGGTTGTTGATCCAGGCCATGCTCTTTTGCATGTTGAGCTGCACCACCTGCTGGCGCAGCGCCTTGATGTCGTCGCCGCCAATGGCGGTGGCCACCGCGTCGGGCTTCA
>JBBRFR010000430.1:0-3258 GCA_038241485.1 Burkholderiales bacterium | reverse complement strand
ATTGCCGCGCGCGCAAAGCTCACGGTCGATCTGCGCAACACTGACGAGGCGCTGTTGCAGCAGGCCGAGCAGCGGCTGGAGCGGTTCCTGACTGCGCTGGCCGAAAAGGAGGGAGTGAAGATCGCCACCCGCCCCCTGGCGCGCTTCGAGCCGGTGCGTTTCGATCCCGGCGTGGTCGAGCTGATTGCCCGCACTGCGCACCAGCTCGGTCACTCGCATCGGCCTATGACATCGGGAGCAGGGCATGACGCACAGATGATGGCGCGGCTGTGCCCCACCGCAATGATTTTTGTGCCTTCGGTCAAAGGCATCAGCCACAACCCGGCCGAGCACACCGCGCCCGAGCATTTGGTGGCAGGCGCCGATGTGTTGCTGCACACCCTGCTCGAACTGTTAACCTGAGAAAACCATGCCGAGAATCATCACCGTGGGTGCCGCCCAACTCGGGCCCATTGCCCGCAACGACACGCGTTCGCAAGTGGTCCAGCGCATGCTGGCGCTGATGAACGACGCCAAGTCCAGCGGCTGCGACCTGGTGGTGTTCCCTGAGCTGGCGCTGACCTCCTTCTTCCCGCGCTGGCACATCGAAAACCAAGCCGACATCGACGCCTTTTTCGAGCGCGCCATGCCCGGGCCCGACACCCAGCCGCTGTTCGATGCCGCGCGCACGCTAGGGCTTGGCTTTTGCCTGGGTTATGCCGAGCTGGTGGAGGAGGGCGGGCAGTTGCGCCACTTCAACACGGCCATCACGGTGGACAAGCGCGGGCACATCGTGGCCCGCTACCGCAAGATCCACTTGCCGGGACATGCCGAGCACGAACCCTGGCGTCGTTTCCAGCACTTGGAGAAGCGCTACTTCGAAGTCGGAAATCTGGGGTTTCCAGCGTTTCGCGCGAGCTTTGGCGAGGGCAAGGCGGGCATCTTCGGCATGGCCATCTGCAACGACAGGCGCTGGCCCGAGACTTACCGCGTGCTCGGGCTCCAAGGGGTCGAGATGATTCTGATCGGCTACAACACGCCGGTGCACAATCCGCCCGCACCCGAGCATGACGCGCTGTCGCATTTCCATAATCAGCTGGTGATGCAGTCGGGCGCCTACCAGAACGGCTGCTGGGTCGTCGGCGTGGCCAAGGCGGGTGTGGAAGAGGGCGTCGAGCAGATCGGCAACTCGATCATCGTGGCGCCCTCGGGCGAGATTGTCGGCGCCTGCACCACCACCGGCGACGAACTTGCCGTGGCGCGCTGCGACCTCGATCTCACCGCCTCGTACAAGAACACCACCTTCAACTTTGCCCGCCACCGCGAGCCCGATCAGTACCGCATGATTGTCGAGCGCAAGGGCGCCATGCCGCCGCCCTGATGGATGTCAACGCAGCGCAGTTGCCACTCAACATGGAGACACCAATGATTGCCAATTTATCAGCCAGTCCGGTCCACGCGGCGGTGTCCTTGACCCAGACCCTGCTGCGTATGAACACCATCAATCCGCCCGGTAACGAAGACCAGTGCACCCGTTATCTGGCGGACCTGCTGTCGGCGGCCGGCTATGATTGCCGACTGGTCGAATTCGCGCCGCGCCGTAGCACGCTGATTGCGCGCATCGGCGGCAGACCCGACAAGCCTCCAATCTGCTTCACCGGCCATGTCGACGTGGTGCCGCTCGGTTCGGCCCCCTGGGCGCATGACCCGTTCGGCGCCGAGATCGTCGGCGACAAGCTGTACGGCCGTGGTTCCAGCGACATGAAAAGTGGCGTCGCCGCCTTCACCATTGCTGCGATCGCGGTGGCCAGCGAGATCAAGGACAGTGCAGGTTTGACATTGGTCATCACCGCCGGCGAAGAGACCGGCTGTGAAGGAGCGTTCCATCTGGTGAGCATGACAGATGTGGCCGAAATTCTTGGCAAGGCCGGGGCGCTAGTTGTGGCTGAGCCGACCGGCAACCAACCGCTGGTAGGCCACAAGGGCGCGTTCTGGCTAAAAGCCAGTGCGACCGGTGTCACCGCCCATGGCTCGATGCCGGAGACCGGCGACAACGCCATTTACAAGATCGCGCGCGCAGCACTGGCGCTGGAAAACTTTGATTTCGCTACCCCACCCCATGCGTTGATGGGACAGGGCACGCTAAACATCGGAACGGCGCGTGGTGGTTTGAATATCAACTCGGTTCCGGATGCAGCCGAGATGACGATCGATATTCGCACAGTCGCTGGACAAGACCACAGGCAGATATGGGGTTGTCTATGCAGTCGTATGGGTACGGGCATCGGCTTACAAACCCTGCTCGACGTAGGCAGCGTCTTCACTGCACCCGAAGACCCTTGGATGCAGAGCGTATTCGCGCGCTGCCAGACCTGTTTCGACGCGCCCTTGCAGCCTAAGATTGTTTCTTATTTCACCGATGCGGCAGCCTTGCGCGAACCGCTGGGGAAGCCACCGACCGTGATTTTGGGACCGGGAGAACCTCATATGGCGCACCAGACTGATGAATTTTGCTATGTCGCGCGGATAGGCGAAGCGGAGCAACTGTTCCGCCAAATCATCCTAGACTGGTGCAAAGGATGACCTTGGTTCGATCGTAATCAGGGAACTGTGCGCCACCGCCACCGCACGGCAGCAGGAGAGCAAACCCGGCTCCATGTCGCATCTAATGGTTTTGTGCGTTGACGGTCAAGCAGCTTGCTCAACCATTCTGAGCACTTTGACTGAAAAGGCTTGAAACGCGATATTAGCGACCAAAGAGAGGTGATTTTCAATTAGCGTGCTTCTGAATACCGCTTGCAGCGCCCGCTCGATTAGGGCTTGGTCAGTTGCTTCAAAAGGGCGCTCTGGCCTACCAAGTCTTCGGGGCTTTTATAGTACTGCCAGCAGGGCATCAATCAGCTCGTTCGGTAAGGGGTTCACTTCTACGGTCATCTCGGCTTCATGCAAGACGGCAGCTTCCGGCGAAAAGCCGTTTACACAAAACTTCGTTCACCCTCCACAAGTCCGCTCCCGCAGCACAACAGATGTCTGTTTCAGACTGAAAGCGGGTGCTTAGATTGATAAACTGCTAGCTCCAAACCGGCCATTGGCACCGGCATCGCCCCGGCGTGCTGACCATCGCTGAGGAATGACTGTTATGTGCAAATGGGAGAAGGTGTCGAAGTCAAGCAAGGCCGGGACTGGGCGGCGAAACACTTGTCTGATTTTGACGTCGATCCGCGCGTCAATTGGTTGGTGGGGACTCGCCCAGCAAGCGGGAATCGTGAGGGTTTCCAA
>JBBRFR010000429.1:0-3261 GCA_038241485.1 Burkholderiales bacterium | reverse complement strand
AGATGAACACGCGCTTGCAGGTCGAGCATCCTGTCACCGAAGCGATCACCGGGCTGGACTTGGCTGAGTGGCAGCTGCGCGTGGCTTCGGGCGAGCCGCTGCCATTGAAGCAGGACGAGCTGCGCATCCACGGCCATGCGATCGAGGCGCGCATCTGCGCCGAAAACCCCGACAAACAGTTCATGCCCGCCACCGGCACGCTGCAGGTCTACCGCACGCCGGTGGCTACCAGCTTCGAGCGATCGAACGTGCGCGTCGACGCCGGTGTGCGCGAGGGCGACACCATCTCGCCGTACTACGACTCGATGGTCGCCAAGCTCATCGTCTGGGGGGCCGACCGCGCGCAGGCGCTGGCGCGGCTCGATGCCGCGCTGGCACAAACTCACATCGTGGGCCTGCACACCAACGTCGCGTTTTTGCGCCGTGTGGTGACCAGCCGCTCCTTTGCCGAGGCCGATCTCGACACCGCCTTGATCGAGCGTGAGCGTGCCGCGCTGTTCAACACCACACCCTTGTCACCCGAGGTCGCTGCTGCCGGTGTGGTGGCCCATGCCTTGGCGAGCGAGCAGGCCTTGCAGACGGCCGACCCGTGGAGCCAGCGCGACGGCTGGCGCCTGTTTGGTGGCGCACGCCGCCAGTTCGACCTGGAGCTGCACGGCAAGCACCAGGTGGTCGTGCTGGAACGTGCGCACGGTGGCGCCATGACCCTGGTGCTGGGCGAGCAGCGTTGGCCGTTTGTGGCGAGCGCGCGTGGCGAAGGCCGGCACGATGTGCAGCTTGGCGAGCGCCGTGTGTCGCTCACGGTGTATGCCTTTGGTGAGCGAGTCACCGTGTTCGCACCCGTTGCTGCGGCCACGGTGGGCAAGGTCGATGTGCTCGCGCACGCGGGCGAAGGGGCCGTTGACGGTGGCCGCTTGACGGCCCCGATGCCAGGCAAGGTGATCGCCTTTCTCGTGCAGCCGGGGCAGGCCGTCAAACAAGGCCAGGCACTGGCGGTGATGGAGGCGATGAAGATGGAGCACACCATCACCTCGCCGCGAGGCGGCAAGGTTGAGGCGCTGCTTTATGCGCCGGGAGACCAGGTGGCGGAAGGGGGCGAGCTGCTGCGCCTGGCAGTCACGTGATGGCTGTTTACCGCGCGGCGCGGTGGGGGCTGCGCCGCAACCACTGCGTGGCGTTGCGCCAGCTGCTTTCTTCGGGGGCTGACAACGCACAGGCTTGTGTGACACCAAAGCCCGAGGTGTTGCTGGCCCAGGCGGCGTCTTGCGGCGCATCCCTCTTGACCGACTCGGGTTTGGCCAGCTTGCCGGCGTTGACGTACCGCCGCGCCAGCGACACCAGCTCGGGGTTGCCCGAGGCCTGGCAGACAAACAACACCTCGCGCGCTTCATTGGCATCGCTCAGCATCGCAGCCACGTTGATGCCCTCACCCAGATCACGTTTCAGGATGAAATGGATGCGTGCGGCGATGCGCTGTTGAACGGGCGTAGACACAAGATCTCCAAGCAGTTCAGGTATCTTCATCCTCTGCACTGTGGGCGCACATCCCTAAATGAAGGGGGCTGTGACTTCAGTCATCGACAGTGAGGAATTCGTCATGTTTTCTGCGTCCTCTTTAGCGCCCTCTTTGGCCGCATTCCCAAGCCATGTGACCCTGGTCGATGTAGGCCCGCGTGACGGCCTGCAAAACGAAAAGCAGGCCGTGTCAGCGCAGTGCAAGCTTGAGCTCGTGCACAGGCTGCAGGCTGCGGGTGTGCGCGAGATCGAGGTCACCAGTTTTGTGAGCCCCAAGTGGGTGCCGCAGATGGCCGACAACGCACAGGTGATGGCCGGCCTTCAGCGCCGCGCCGGCGTGCGCTACTCGGTGCTCACCCCCAACCTGAAGGGGTTGGAAGCGGCACTCGCTTGCAAGCCCGATGAGATTGTGGTTTTTGCTGCAGCCACAGAGGCCTTCAGCCAGCGCAACATCAACTGCAGCATTGCCGAAAGCTTCGCGCGTTTTGCGCCGGTGGTGGAGGCCGCGCACGCACACGGCTTGAAGGTGCGTGGTGCCATCTCGTGCGCACTAGGCTGCCCCTACCAGGGCGAGGTGAGTGCCGACGAAGTCGAGCACGTGGTGCGCCTGATGAAAGAGATTGGTGTCGACCACTGCGGCGTGGCCGACACCATTGGCGTGGGCACACCGCGTGCCGTGCAGCGTGTGATGGAGCGTGCGCTCAAGCACTACCCGCTGGAGGAGGTGAGCGGCCATTTCCACGACACCTATGGCCAGGCCTTGTCCAACATCTACGCCTGTTTGGAGATGGGTGTTCACACCTTTGACGCCAGCGTGGCCGGCCTCGGCGGCTGCCCGTATGCCAAGGGCGCGACCGGCAACGTGGCGACCGAAGACGTGCTGTTCATGCTCAATGGGCTGGGCATCTCTACCGGCATCGACATCGATCAACTGGTTGATGCAGGTGCCTTCATCTCGGGTGTGATCGGCAGGCCACCGGCTTCGCGTGTGGGCAAGGCCTTGTTGGCCAAACGGGAGAAGGCAGCGACATGAGCAACGAAGATGTGAGCGCAATGGGCCGCCGCGCCGGGCCGCCCCAAGCAAGGCCCGACCCTCTCGGAGGGTCGAACGACGTACTCGGCGATCGGGGTGCAGTCCCGATGCCCGAAGGGTTTCGCCGTGTCAGCGAAACGCTCGCCACCTTGGGCCACCCGCATGCGCCGGTGTTCCTGGAGGTGACCGCGCGCACCGCGCAAGAAGCGGCCGATGCGCTGGGTGTGCAACTCGGGCAAATTGCCAAGAGCGTGGTCTTCAAGCGCAAGCACGACAGCGCAGCGGTGCTGGTGGTGACTTCGGGCGATTTGCGCGTCGACGTCGACAAAGTCGCAGGCCTCACCGGCGCCGTGGGCCGCGCTGATGCCGACTTCGTGAAGTTGAGCACCGGCTTCACCATCGGCGGCGTGTCACCTGTCGGCCACGTGACACCGCCGGTGATGCTGATCGATCGCGAGCTGCTGCGCTTCGAAGAGATCTGGGCCGCGGCCGGCCACCCCAACGGAGTGTTCAAGCTGACCCCGGTGCAGCTGCAGGCGCTGACCGGCGCGCCGCTGGCCGATGTGACGCCTTGAGTCGGGCGCTGAGGCTTGGCTTCAGAGCACTCTGCGCAAGCCCGGTAGGCGCACCAGCCAGCCGGCCAGCACGAAGCACAGCAGGCAGCTTAGCGTGCCCGTCACGGCGAACTTGATCAACGCAGGGGATGCACCCCG
>JBBRFR010000428.1:0-3277 GCA_038241485.1 Burkholderiales bacterium | reverse complement strand
GTTGTCAGCGGTGCACGCACCGCCATCGGAACCTTTGGCGGCGCGCTCAAGGATGTGCCTCCCACCCAACTCGGCGCCATCGCCACCCGCGAGGCCCTGGCCCGCGCCCAGGTTGACGGCAAAGATGTGGGCCACGTCGTCTTCGGCCATGTGATCAACACCGAGCCGCGCGACATGTACCTCGCCCGCGTGGCGGCCGTTGATGGTGGCGTGTCGCAAGAAGCACCGGCCCTCACCGTCAACCGCCTGTGCGGCTCGGGCCTGCAGGCGGTCATCAGCGCGGCGCAATGCATCTTGCTCGGTGACACCGACATCGCGCTCGCCGGTGGTGCCGAAAGCATGAGCCGCGGCCCCTACTCGCTGCCACAAGCCCGCTGGGGTGCACGCATGGGCAACGCCACCATGGTCGACATGATGCTGGGCGCATTGCATGACCCGTTTCACACCGTGCACATGGGCATCACCGCCGAAAACGTGGCCGCCAAGTGGGACATCAGCCGCGCACAGCAAGACGAAGCCGCGCTCGAGAGCCACCACCGTGCGCAGCGCGCCATCGAGGCCGGCTACTTCAAGGAGCAGATCGTGCCGGTGGCGCTGGAAAGCCGCAAAGGCACGGTGATGTTCGACACCGACGAACACGTGCGCCTGAACGCCAAGCTCGAAGACATGGCCAAGCTCAAGCCCGCGTTTAAAAAAGACGGCGGCACGGTGACCGCCGGCAACGCCTCGGGCCTGAACGACGGCGCCGCTGCGCTGGTGCTGATGGAGCGCGCCGAAGCCGAGCGCCGTGGCTTGAAGCCGCTGGCGCGCCTGGTGTCGTATGGCCACGCCGGCGTCGACCCGCTGTACATGGGCATCGGCCCGGTGCCCGCCTCGCGCAAGGCGCTGGAAAAGGCGGGGTTGAAGGTGTCTGACCTTGATGTGATCGAAGCCAACGAAGCCTTTGCCGCGCAAGCCTGCGCGGTGAGCAAAGACCTGGGCTTCGACCCCGCCAAGGTCAACCCCAACGGCTCGGGCATCTCGCTCGGCCACCCGGTGGGCGCCACCGGCGCGATCATCACCGTGAAAGCACTCTACGAGTTGCAGCGTACCCAAGGGCGTTATGCACTGGTGACCATGTGCATCGGCGGTGGGCAGGGCATTGCCTGCGTGTTCGAGCGCATGTGAAAGCGCAAGAGATGGCGGCCCGGATCGCCTGACCCGATGAACCAGGCCGCGGCACCCCCGCGGCCTTTTACGTTCACAGCTTCGGAATGCGCAAGGTCTTGCTGATCATCAGCGTGCCCGACAGCACGAACATCAGCGACAGCGGGTGCAACACCCAGGGGCCAACTTGCCAGGAGCCGCCCCACAACGCATCGCCGAGCGCAGCTTGCCAGGCCGCAAATGCCAGCACGCCGGTGAGCAGCACGCTGGTGGGAATGGGCGTGCCTTCGAAGTACGCCACCTTGTCGGCCCCTGCGGAAAGCGACTCGGCCGTGACGTTGTAGCGCGCCAGACGAGACACCCCGCAGCAGATGAAGTAGATGAGGGCCACGGCGTCCCAGCCGCCGTTCAAGCCGGCCGCATAACCCAGCGCGGCGGGCGCTACGCCGAACGAGACGATGTCGGCCAGCGAATCAAGTTCGCGGCCCAGCGACGAGTGCGTCTGGCGCCAGCGGGCCACCCGGCCATCGAGCACGTCGAACAGCAAGGCAGCCGGCGCCATGGCCGCCGCTGCATAGAAGTGCGCCAGCGACTGGCTGCCCATGTACGCCATGGCGAAGATCACCGCGCCCATGCCGCACGCTGCATTGCCAAGCGTGAGGAAATCGGCCAGGTGAAAGCCCCGGATCATCGAGAAGTGGCGGCGCGGGGCGTGCTGGGGGTGGGCCATGGTGCGAAGCTCGCTGGTCAGGAAACGAACGCACAGCGTAGCGCGGCCCACGCTGGCGACCTGTAGGAAAAGGCCGCCTTCGGGCGATCAACCGCCGCTCAAAGCCTCGCGGATCGACTCGGTGGTGTTGACCGCATGGGCCGCGATCTGCTCATGGTTCATCGCAATGACGGCCAACGGGTAGGTGCCCGAGACGTAGCCACCGTAGGCCACCTCAACCGCCACCACGTCGGGCGACAGACCTTCAATGGCGGCCACCAGGCAGTGCATTACGGAGCTGAAACCGCTGTCGTCGAACAGGGGCTCGGACTCGTGGGTGACGCGGTATTCGAAGGCGTCTGGTGAAGATTGGTCGATGTCGATGCGGGGGATCATGGTGGGCTCCGGCGGGCAGAGGGCGGATTGTCGTGTCTTGAGAGTGCCCGGCTTCACCTCGACTTGGGCAGCGAAGCGGTATCGGTTACTAGATCTGTAGTTCGATGATGGGCAAGACGGGGCGAGAAAACCGCTCCCGCAAACGCGCCCACCATCCCACTGGACGTTGGCTGGTGTAGAACGGCGCAAGCTTGACGAGTTCAGAGGTCATCCCATCGTCGTCGCGGTTCAGGTTGTCGAACAACATGAACGCGTGGCCAGGAACCGCATGCTCGGCATACAAAGCCTGCAATGCCTGCGTGTGCACCGCGGCGCTACTGGCATTGAGCACGCCACACAAGCGCAAAGGGGCGCCACCGGGCACCAGCACAGCCAGGTGGAGCGTGTCAACACCACTGTTGGCTTGGCAATACTGTTGCGCAGCCTTCATGAATGCCCCGGCGTTGGTGCCAAAGAGATGAGCGTCGCGCTCGCCGCCGTAGGGTTGCGACGACTCCAGCAGCATCACATCACGCACCATCAGAATCTCGGAGTGGCTCAGTACCAACGGGTCATCAGCGTTAATCAGCGCCAGATCCATGGGGTTCTCGTGGGCCAGCAAGCTCAGTTGCCCGATCGTCAAACACATCAACGTCTCGTCACCATGGTCGGCTTGGGCCTGACTCTCGTCTGGGTAGGCAAAGAGCACCGGGCGCTCACAGCCCTCCAGTTCTTTGAGCGAAAAGTGCAGGCCCACTTGCCCGTTGGGATGCTCCTCTTTGCTGCCCGCCACCCACAAGGGGCTGGACCAACCTTCTTGCCGGAACGCCGCCACGGCAGTCGACAGCTCCGCTTCGGATTGGTTTTGCAGCACGCGCTGGAGGTTGGCGATGAGAGGGTGAGGCATGTTGTTCGTTCAGGAGTACGAGGTTTGAGGATTCGATCGCGGCCACCACGCAGTGCATCACCGAGCCAAAGCTGCTGTCGTCGAACAGTGGCTTTGGCCCGTGGCTGACGCATTACCCGCAGGTATCGGGGGTGGTTTGG
>JBBRFR010000427.1:0-3280 GCA_038241485.1 Burkholderiales bacterium | reverse complement strand
TGTCGATCAGGCGGTCAGCGGCCAGCATCACAGCCGGGTCATGCTCGACGACGACAAGCGTGTTGCCGGCATCGCGCAAGCGGTGCATGGCTTCGACGATGCGGTTCATGTCACGCGGGTGCAGGCCGATGCTGGGTTCGTCCAACACGAACATGGTGTTGACCAACGAGGTGCCGAGCGCGGTGGTGAGGTTGATGCGCTGCACCTCGCCGCCACTGAGCGTGCGGCTCTGGCGGTCTAGCGTGAGGTAACCGATGCCGACGTCGCACAGGTATTTGAGGCGCGTGCGGATCTCGTCGAGCAGCAGCTTGAGCGCGTCGTCGAGCATGCCGCTTGGGAGCGAGATGCCGTCGAAGAAGCGCTTGATGCGGTCGATGGGCATCAGCATCAGGTCGTGCACGGTGAGGCCAGGCAAGGCTTCGAGCTGCGCGCGGCTCCAGTCCACACCACTGGGCAAAAAGCGCTTCTCGGGCGGGAGCACAGCATCGGCATCGGCCTGGGTGCCCATGCGCCACAGCAGCGCTTCGGTCTTGAGCCGCGCGCCGGCGCAGGTGGGGCACGGCGTGTAGCTTCTGTACTTGGACAAGAGCACGCGGATGTGCATCTTGTACGACTTGGATTCGAGGTACTCGAAGAAGCGCTTCACGCCGTACCACTGTTTTTGCCACTTGCCCGTCCAGTTGGGCGAGCCGTTGATGACCCAATCGCGCTGCGCTTCGGTGAGCTGCGACCAGGCGGTGTCGCGCGGGATGCCGGCCTCGGCGCCGTAGCGCATCAGGTCGTCTTGATTCTCTTGCCAGGCTGGCGTTTGCAGGGTTTTGATGGCGCCGGCGCGCAAGGTCTTCTTGTGGTCGGGAATCACGAGGCCGTAGTCGACGCCGATCACTCGCCCAAAGCCGCGGCAGGTTTCGCAGGCGCCCATGGCCGAGTTGAAGGAGAACAGCGCGGGTTGCGGGTCTTGGTAGCGGATGTCGCTGTCGGGGCAATGCAGGCCGGTGGAGTAGCGCCACAGCACAGGCTCGGCAGTTTCGGCGAGCACATAGATGTTGACCCGCCCACTGCCCCGCTTCAACGCTGTCTCGATCGCCTCGACCGCGCGCACCTTCTCGATGCCCTGGATGCGAAAACGATCGGCCACCACGTCCAACAACTTGCGCGGGCCCGTGGGCGAAGCAACCTCGCGTTCGGCCTGCACCTTGGTGAAGCCGCTGGCGGCCAACCACTGAGCCACTTCTTCAGCGCTGGTGTTGGCCGGCAGCTCCACCGGGAAGGTGAACACCAGCCGCGGGTCGCTCTCTTTCGTGCGCTGCATCAGCTCGGCGTAGATCGTCTCCGGTGAATCGTGGCGCACGCGCTGCGCTGTCTTTTTGTCGAACAACTCGGAGGCACGTGCATACAAGAGCTTCAGGTGGTCGTTCAGCTCGGTCATGGTGCCGACCGTGCTGCGCGAGGTGCGCACCGGGTTGGTCTGGTCGATGGCGATGGCCGGGGGCACACCGTCAACCCGGTCAACCGCCGGCCGGTCCATGCGGTCCAGAAACTGCCGCGCGTAGGCGCTGAAGGTCTCCACGTAGCGGCGCTGACCTTCGGCGTACAGCGTGTCGAACACCAGGCTGGATTTGCCGGAGCCACTGGGCCCGGTCACCACCGTCATCTCCCCGGTGCGAATGTCGAGGTCGAGGTTCTTGAGGTTGTGCTGACGGGCACCGCGGATGCGGATGAGGCCTGATGACATGGGGGGCGCCTTGTGGGCAGAGGGGGCAAACATTCTAGGAGTGGGGTTCACGCCAAGCGTGGCGCGGGGAGATATCAGTGGCGCCTGGCGGGTGTGTGACGGCTGTGCGAGCGTCTGCGCGGGCCTATCAGGGAATTCACTTCCAGCGGGCTCGACTGCACGGGCGTGCTGCGAACAGATAATGCTTTTTATCCGACGAACTGACTGAGGCCGCCGCGACCGCGTGGCTGCCCGAGGGAATGCCATGCACACCACACTCCAGCAGCTGCTGGCCGGCGGCGCTGACAGCGCTATCGCCATCTCGGCGCCCGGCCGCCCCGCCCTCACCTACCGCGAGCTGCGCACGCTGATCGCGACCACGCTGGCCAGCCTCAACACGCTGGGCGTGGGGCGCAACGACCGGGTCGGCATCGTGCTCAACAACGGCCCCGAAATGGCCACCTGCTACATGGCCTGCGCCTCCGGCACGACCAGCGCGCCACTCAACCCGGCCTACCGTGGCGACGAGTTCGAGTTCTACCTGTCCGACCTCAACGCCAAGGTCTTGATCGTCGAGCAGGCCAGCGCCTCGCCGGCCATCGAGGTGGCGCAAAAACTCGGCGTGCGTGTGGTCGACCTGGTGGTGCCTGCAGGCGCCCCGGCGGGTAGCTTCACGCTGCAGGCCCGCGACGGTGGCGCGGCCACCCCCACCACGAACGGCGGCTTCGCTCAGGCCAGCGACGTGGGCATGGTGCTGCACACCTCGGGCACGACCTCGCGCCCCAAGATCGTGCCGCTGTCCGTGGGCAACCTGTGCGCCTCGGCGCAGAACATCCGCACCACGCTGCAGCTGAGCGCCAACGACATCGGCCTGAACATCATGCCGCTGTTCCACATCCACGGCCTGATCGCCGGCGTGCTGTCGCCGCTCTCGGCTGGCTCGCAGGTGTTTTGCACACCGGGCTTCAACGCACTCAAATTCTTCACCTGGATGGACGAAGCCAAGCCCAGCTGGTACACCGCCGTGCCGACCATGCACCAGGCCATCATCGGCCGCGCCAAGGGCAACGCCGACGTGATCGCGCGCAACCCGCTGCGCTTCTTGCGCTCCAGCTCGTCGTCGATGCCGCCGCAGGTGATCAAAGAGCTGGAAGAAATCTTCCATGCCCCGCTGATCGAGGCCTACGGCATGACCGAGGCCACGCACCAGATGGCCTCCAACCCGCTGCCGCCGGCCGTGCGCAAGCCCGGCTCGGTGGGCCTGGCCGCAGGGCCCGAGGTGCAGATCATGGGTGAAGACGGCTCGCTCTTGAAGGCGGGCGAGATTGGCGAGATCGTCATCAAGGGCCCCAACGTCACCACCGGTTACGAGAACAACCCCAAGGCCAATGCAGAAGGTTTCTTGAACGGCTGGTTTCGCACCGGCGACCAGGGCACGAAAGACGCCGACGGTTATGTGAGCCTCACCGGCCGCCTGAAAGAAATCATCAACCGTGGCGGCGAGAAGGTCAGCCCACGCGAGGTCGATGAAATTTTGATGGACCACCCGGCGGTGGCGCAGGTGGT
>JBBRFR010000426.1:0-3287 GCA_038241485.1 Burkholderiales bacterium | reverse complement strand
ACACTGATGACCGAGGCGAATGCCAGGGCCCAGAGTTCCAGTACTCGCTTCCAGCGCCCGGACAAGGCGCCCAGCAACAGCGTGACCCGGATATGGTCGCCGTGCTTGAGCGTATGGGCCAGCGCCAGGAAGCCGCTGGCCGCCATGAAATAGCCGGCGTAGGCGTCGGTGCCCGGTACGTAGACGTTGAGCTGGCGGCCGAAGATCGACAACAGCACCATCAGGAGTACGCCGACCAAAAAAAGCGCCGCCAGGGCGGCGGCGCTGTTGTAGATCGCGTCGAGAAGCTTGCGCATCGCGCTCGTCAAGCAAGCGGGCTTGGCCGTTTATGGCTTCCTGAATGCGTCGACCAGGGCCTTGCCTTCGTCGCCAGCCTTGGCCAGCCATTCGGCCAGCATGGTGTCGCCGACCTTCTTCATGTCAGCCTTGAGCTGGGCCGAGGGTTGCATGATCTGCATGCCGCCGGCCTTGAGTTTTTCCAGCGACTCGGTGTTGGTCTTCTTGCTCGCAGCCCAGCCGCGGACTTCGGCATCGGCAGCGGCCTTGAGCACGGCATCCTGCGTCGGCTTGTCGAGCGCATCGAAGGCCTTCTTGTTGACGATGAGCGCATCCTTGGGCAACCAGGCCTGCGTGTCGTACCAGTACTTGACATGCTCATACAGCTTGCTGTCGGCGCCGGTCGAACCGGAGCTCATCATGCTTTCGGCGACACCGGTGGCAAAGGCCTGGCTCACCTCGGCCGCCTGCACCGTCACCGGCTGTGCGCCCACCAGTTCGGCGATGCGCGCAGTGGCCGGGCTGTAGGCGCGCCACTTGATGCCCTTGAGGTCAGCGGCGGAGTTGATCAGCTTCTTGGAGTAGATGCCTTGCGGGGGCCATGGCACCGAGTACAGCAGCATCATGCCTTCGGATGCGAGTTTTTTCTCCAGCAGCGGCTTTTGTGCTTTGTAGAGCTTCATCGCCTCGTCATAGCTGTCGGCCAGAAAGGGCATGCCGTCGGCGGCGTAGATTGGCCATTCGTTGGCAAAGTTGGCCAGCAGGATCTCGCCGGCCTGTGCCTGACCACCTTGCACCGCACGTTTGATCTCGGGCGCCTTGAACAGCGATGCGCCGGCGTGCACGGTGATCTTGAGTTTTCCGGCGGTCGCCTTGTCCACGTCGGCGGCGAACTCGGTCAAAGTGACAGAGTGGAAGTTGGTTGCGGGGTAGGCGGCGGGCAGGTCCCATTTGGTCTGGGCCATGGCGCCGGCAGACATGCCGGTGATTGCAAAGGCCAGTGCGGTGGCGACGGTACGGCGGGTAAAGGTCATAAATACTCCTGGTTCAAGAGAGGTTGCAATGCGCGAACATTCAAGGATAGGCCCTTGACGCCGCTTCGTCATCGGACTGGGCTGGCGTTTGCTCGGTGTTTTCCCGCAATACGGGTCACCGCATAGCGGCCGTGCTTGAAGTCTATCGGCTATGAATGTAAAGTGTCAATAAATTAGAGATGATTTATCTTTGATTTGTCGATCAACCCCGGGAAAGTCCCTATGCGTAAAACCGTTGGCAAACAGCCGATCAGGGCCGGCGCGCGACCCATCGTGTCCTCGTCGCACCTGGTCTCGCCACGCAGCCAGGAGACGTCGGAGCTGGAATTCGGCCTGATCATTGCGTGGAACGCATTCTCGCGCTGGGCTGTGCGCTGCATGGCCGCCGCAGGTGTGCCCGACCTGACCATCACCGACGTGCTGATCCTGCACCATGTGAATCACCGGGCGCGCAACAAGAAGCTGGCAGACATCTGCTTTGTGCTCAATTACGAAGATACCCATGTGGTGGCGTACGCATTGAAAAAGCTGGTGGCAGCCGATCTGGTCCAGACGGAGAAGGTCGGCAAGGAAGTGCTGTATGCGCCGACGCTGCAAGGCGAGAAGGCGATCACGCGCTACCGCGAAGTGCGCGAGGAATGCCTGATCGACAACCTGGACGCAGAACTCAACGACAACATCGGCGATGTCGCGCGCACCCTGCGCACGATGTCGGGCCATTACGACCAGGCGGCCAGGGCCGCCACCTCACTGTGAACAAACCCACACCACCATGACCCAGACTTCTGCACCGAACACCGTCGCCGTCGATCCCCGCTGGCAATTCTGGATCGACCGCGGCGGCACCTTCACCGATGTGGTGGGGCGCAAACCCGACGGCACGCTGGTCACGCACAAGCTGTTGTCGGAGAACCCGGAGCAATACAACGACGCGGCGGTGGCCGGCATCCGCCATCTGCTGGGTCTGAGGGCCGATGAGCCGGTCACGCCGGACCGGGTGGAGTGCGTGAAGATGGGCACCACGGTGGCCACCAACGCCTTGCTCGAGCGCAAGGGCGAGCCGACCTTGCTGGTGACGACGCGCGGCTTGCGCGATGCCTTGCGTATTGCCTCCCCGAACCGGCCGCGCCTGTGCGATCGCCACATCGTTTTGCCCGAACTGCTGTACCAGGTGGTGGTTGAGGCCGACGAGCGCGTGGGCGCGCATGGCGATCTGGTGCAGGCGCTTGACGAAGTGGCGCTGCGCGAAGCGATGCAGGCGCAGTACGCGTCAGGCTTGCGCAGCGTGGCGATCGTGTTCATGCACGGCTACCGCTACACCGCCCACGAACAGGTGGCCAAACGTATTGCGCAGGAGATCGGCTTCACGCAGATCAGCACCTCGCACGAAACCAGCCCGATGATGAAATTTGTCGGCCGTGGCGACACCACGGTGGTGGACGCCTACCTGTCACCGATCCTGGGCCGGTATGTGGACCGGGTGGCGCAGGAGATGCCCGGGGTGCGGCTGTTTTTCATGCAGTCGTCCGGCGGCCTGACCGACGCCCATGCGTTCCAGGGCAAGGATGCGATCCTCAGTGGCCCGGCGGGGGGCATCGTTGGCATGGCGCGCACGGCCAAACTGGGCGGGCATGCCAAGGTGATCGGCTTCGATATGGGCGGCACGTCGACCGATGTGTCGCATTACGCCGGGGAGTTCGAGCGCGAGTTCGAAACCCAGGTCGCCGGTGTGCGCATGCGCGCGCCGATGATGAGCATCCACACCGTGGCTGCGGGCGGTGGCTCGATCCTGGCGTTTGACGGCGCGCGTTTTCGCGTCGGACCGGCCAGCGCGGGTGCAAATCCCGGGCCGGCCAGCTACCGGCGCGGCGGGCCGCTGGCGGTGACCGACGCCAACCTGATGCTGGGCAAGATCCAGCCGCGGTTTTTCCCCAAGGTTTTCGGGCCGCATGCGAACGAGGCGCTGAGCCTGGAGGT
>JBBRFR010000425.1:0-3307 GCA_038241485.1 Burkholderiales bacterium | reverse complement strand
GGCATCAGCCAGCACGGTGCTCAACTCTTCGCTCGCCAGAACCCGCAAGGCATCGGACGACGCGCTGCAGAAGGTCTTGCGCTCAAAGGGTGAACGCAATCGCACCACCCACAAGCCGTTTGCCAGACCAGATTGATCCTCGGCAGCACGGTGGATTTGGCGCTTGAGCAAATTGCGCGTCACCGCCCGCCGGGCATGGCGTTTGGGCACCACCGTCCCCAGCCAGCACGCGGTTGGCCGGTAGTCATCCACAGCGACGCCCTGTTCAGGTGCCTGGCCTGTTGACAACTCTGTGAAAACTGCCTTGGCGCGCGGTTTAGCGGCCAGGCTCGGCCGGCTTTCGAGGAAGTGCACCGCGAAGTGGGTGCTGCGCGCCCGGATGGGTGACCCGAGCACACGTTCGAAATCGACAGATCGCACGATGCGACCGATCACGGCGTGGCCGGGCGCGGCAGCTGGGCCGACTGGCCTCAGACGGCCAGGCGCTTGCGGCCCTTGGCGCGGCGTGCGTTGATCACCGCACGGCCACCACGGGTCTTCATGCGAACGAGGAAGCCGTGGGTGCGAGCGCGGCGGGTCTTGGAGGCTTGGTAAGTGCGTTTCATGGTCGATCCTGCTGAACGGAAAACTGGCGTCCCCGCCGCTGAGGGTCGATGGACTGATCTATGAACTGTCTGTCTAACACTGGGGCAAACCGTTTCACACTCTCGCTGAAAGGCCTGCCGCTGCTCCCCGAAAGGGCTCCGGGAAACCCACTATTACACCAAAAACCCCCTTCAAAGTCAAAGACTTGCACGGCAGCATGCGCCTGTGAGGTGCTATTGACCTAGGCCGCAAAACTGTGGATAACCGCGTCTTCCCGTTCCCTTGGCGACGTAGAATCCCGCCGCTCCAAGAAGACTTTTCCACAATATGAGCGCTGACCTCTGGCAACGCGGCTGCGAACGACTCGCCGCGGAGTTGCCCGAACAACAATTCAACACCTGGATCCGCCCCCTGCCTGCCGCCGACGTCACCGACGAAGGCAGCGACGGGGCGGTGGCATCTCTGCGTGTGCCCAACCGCTTCAAGCTCGACTGGATCCGCAACCAATACGCCGGGCGCATAGAAGCCGTGTTGAGCGAGCTTGCCGGCAAGCCGGTGCGGCTTGACCTCACACTCGCTGCCCGCGAGACCACAGGCATCCGTGTGCCCACCCTGGCGGTGCGCGCCAACATGCCACAGCCCCTGGCCCAGGTTCTCAATGGCCACAACGGCCACCCGGCCGCAGGCAGCACGATGGGTGGCCCCACCTCGGCGCGTCTGTCGGGTGACAGCTCGGCCAGCCTGCCGCGCCATCGCCTGAACCCGGCCCTCACCTTTGACACCCTGGTGCCCGGCCGCGCCAACCAGATGGCGCGCACCGCGGCGCTGCACGTGGCCGGCGCGCCGGGCCAGATGTATAACCCTTTGTTCATCTACGGCGGCGTGGGCCTGGGCAAGACCCATCTGGTGCATGCGGTGGGCAATGCCTTGATGGCCGACCGCCCCGACGCACGTGTGCTGTACCTGCACGCCGAGCAGTTCATCACCGACGTGGTGAAGAACTACCAGCGAAAGACCTTCGACGAGCTCAAGGCCAAGTACCACCAGCTTGACTTGCTGCTGATCGACGACGTGCAGTTTTTTGCCGGCAAGGAGCGCACACAAGAAGAGTTTTTCAACGCCTTCGAAGCGCTCTTGGCCAAGAAGGCCCACATCATCATGACCAGCGACACCTACCCCAAGGGGCTGGTGGACATTGATGAGCGCCTGACCTCGCGCTTTGACGCGGGCCTGACCGTCGCCATCGAGCCACCGGAGCTGGAGATGCGCGTGGCCATTTTGATGCGCAAGGCCGACCAAGAAGGCACGCCGATGCCCGAAGACGTGGCCTTCTTTGTCGCCAAGAACGTGCGTGCCAATGTGCGCGAGCTCGAAGGCGCGCTGCGCAAGATCCTGGCCTATTCGCGTTTCTCGCAAAAAGACATCAACATCCAGCTTGCCCGCGAAGCGCTCAAAGACCTGCTGTCGATCCAGAACCGCCAGGTCGGAGTCGAGAACATCCAGAAGACCGTGGCCGACTTCTACAAGATCAAGGTGGCCGACATGTACAGCAAGAAGCGCCCGGCCAGCATTGCCCGGCCGCGCCAGATTGCCATGTACATCGCCAAGGAAATGACGCAGAAGAGCCTGCCCGAGATCGGTGAGCTGTTTGGCGGCCGCGACCACACCACGGTGCTGCATGCGGTGCGCAAGATCGCTGCCGAGCGCCAGAAGAACACTGAACTCAACCAGCAACTGCACGTGCTGGAACAAACCCTGAAGGGGTGATGCGCAACATGTCAACTCACAAGCCTGGGGACAACTTCATGACAACTGGCCAGCTGTCCACAGGCCCGGCCACTTCACAGAAGTTGTTGTGTTTGACTCCCGCCATGCCAAGGCTTTGGTACACAGGGTTCGCGGCAAGATAAGCGCTTGATAGAAAAGGGGAAAATGGCGTTCTCCACAGAAAACGTCGATCCCTACTACGACGACTAAATTAAGAGGTCCACATGATTGTCTTGAAGGCAGCACAAGAAAAAGTATTGAGCGCTTTGCAAGCCGTCTCAGGCATTGTTGAGCGACGCCACACTTTGCCCATCTTGGCCAACGTGCTGATCCGCAAGACCGCCTCGCAGATCGAGTTCACCACCAGCGACCTGGAGATTCAGGTGCGCACCCTGTCCGAGCTTGATGGCGATGCCGCCAACTTCAGCACCACGGTCGGAGCCCGCAAGCTGATCGACATCTTGCGTTCGATGCCCAACGAGCAGATCGTCACGCTGAGCGCCAACCAGAACAAGCTCACGCTGCAAGGTGGCAAGAGCCGTTTCACGCTGCAAACGCTGCCGAGCGACGATTTCCCGCTGGTGCAAGAAGCGGCCGATTTCGGCCCCGTCTTCAGCGTGCCGCAAAAGACGCTCAAGCTGCTGATCAACCAGGTGCACTTTGCGATGGCGGTGCACGACATCCGCTACTACCTCAACGGCATCTTGTTCGTGGCCGAAGGCAAGAGCTTGACGCTGGTCGCAACCGATGGGCATCGCCTGGCGCTGGCGCAAGCCACGCTGGATGTGGAGATTCCGAAACAAGAAGTCATCTTGCCGCGCAAGACGGTGCTCGAGCTGCAACGTTTGCTAAAGGACGAAAAGGATGGGGACAACAGCGGGCCGATCGAGATGCGCTTTGCCGGCAACCAGGCCAAGTTCAGCTTCAGCGGCATGGAGTTCGTGACCAAGCTGGT
>JBBRFR010000424.1:0-3322 GCA_038241485.1 Burkholderiales bacterium | reverse complement strand
GAGTGGACCAACCCGGGGCTGGACCTCAAGGACTTCATCGGCACCAGCTTCACCACCGCGCCCGACGGCAAGCTCTACCAGCTGCCCGACCAGCAGTTCGCCAACCTGTACTGGTTCCGTGCCGACCTGTTTGCGCGCCCCGACCTGAAGGACAAGTTCAAGGCCAAATACGGCTACGACCTGGGCGTGCCGCTGAACTGGAGCGCTTACGAAGACATTGCCGCCTTCTTCAGCGAAGACGTGAAGACCATCGATGGCAAGCCCATCTACGGCCACATGGACTACGGCAAGAAGGACCCCAGCCTGGGCTGGCGCTTCACCGACGCCTGGCTGAGCATGGCCGGCACGGCCGACATCGGCATCCCCAACGGCAAGCCGGTGGACGAGTGGGGCATCCGTGTCTCGCCCGACGGCTGTACGCCGCTGGGTGCCAGCGTCTCGCGCGGCGGCGCCACCAACAGCCCGGCCGCCGTCTACGCGCTGACCAAGTACGTCGACTGGATGAAGAAGTACGCACCCAAGGAAGCTACCGGCATGACCTTCGGCGAAGCCGGCCCGGTGCCGGCCCAGGGCCAGATTGCGCAGCAGATCTTCTGGTACACGGCCTTCACCGCCGACATGACCAAGCCGGGCCTGCCGGTGGTGAATGCCGACGGCACACCGAAGTGGCGCATGGCTCCCGGCCCGAACGGCCCGTACTGGAAGCAGGGCATGCAGAACGGCTACCAGGACGTGGGCAGCTGGACCTTCTTCGAGAACCACGACGAGAACAAGAAGGCCGCAGCCTGGCTGTATGCGCAGTTCGTGACGGCCAAGACCACTTCGTTGAAGAAGACGGTCGTGGGCCTGACGCCGATCCGCGAGAGCGACATCCAGAGCAAGGCCATGACCGACCTGGCACCGAAGCTGGGCGGCCTGGTCGAGTTCTACCGCAGCCCCGCGCGTGTGGCCTGGACGCCAACCGGTACCAACGTGCCGGACTACCCGAAGCTCGCGCAGCTCTGGTGGAAGAACGTGGCCGTGGCGGTGACGGGTGAGAAGACCCCGCAGCAAGCCATGGACAACCTGGCTGAAGAGATGGACCAGGTGATGGCCCGCCTCGAACGCGCCGGCATGGCCCGTTGCCCGCCCAAGCTCAACCCCAAGGGCGACCCGAAGAAGTACCTGAGCGACAAGGGCGCCCCGTGGGCCAAGTTGGCCAACGAGAAACCCAAGGGTGAAACGATTGCCTATGACACGCTGCTGAATGCGTGGAAGGCCGGCAAAGTTCGTTGATGTTTTTCTAGTCAGAAGCGAGCGGCCGACTGCACGGTGCAGCGGTCTCTCTTCGTGCCCTCAGCGTGCAGACGTTGAGGGCATTTTTGTTGCTGGCACAAGGGTGTCAGCAGGCTCACGACACGGCCGAGGGAGGACGGGTGAAGATGCGCTGAGCGACTGCCGGTTCGGCCCCAAGGGCGGCCATCACCTGTTCGGCAAGCACCGCGGCGTGCGCTCGTCACCGCTGAGGGGCCGGTGCATCCGCGCGGCCCGCCCCTGCGTACAACAGTCTGTCATCAGGTTATCGTCGCGGCTTGCGACCCACCCCGCCCATGCACCCCTTCCCACTTCGCCTACCGAAAGCGACCCTCGCCTGGGTGCTGTGCGCCCTGGCCGGCACCGCCAGCGCCCACGACACCTGGTTCGAGCGTTTGCCATCGGCCAAGCCCGGTGAGTTGAGGCTGGCACTGGGCACCGGCAACCGCTTTCCGGTGCATGAGTTCGGCGTGGGCGCGGCGTCCTTGCGCGAGAGCGGCTGCCGCGCCAACACCGCAGGGGCCAGCGTGCTCCGGTTGAAGCCCCTGCACGAAACACCCAAAGCGCTGATCGTTCGCGCGCAACCGGGTCCCCACCGCGCGGTCACGTGCTGGGCGCAACAACAACCCTTTGAGGTCGAGATTGCACCGCCCATCGTCGATGTTTACTTCAAGGAGATCAACGCCCCCCAGAACGTGCGTACCGCCTGGGCCGAGATGCGCTCGCGCGGCGTCACCTGGAAAGAGCGTTTCAGCAAACACGCGCGCATCGAGCTGCTGCCACCACGAGGCGCTGCCGCACCGCCACCGCAAGCCACCAGCATGGCGATGGATGTGTTGCTTGAAAGCGGGCTGGCCTCCATCGGCCCGGGCGATGCGCTCAGCTTCCAGGTGCTGCGCGACGGCCAGCCCCTGCCCGGCCTGGCGGTCGAGCTGCACAGCGACCAGAGCCCCCTCGGCTTCTGGAAGCAAACCGACGCACAAGGCCGAGTCAGCTTCACGCCGCCGCTGGCCGGGCAGTGGGTGCTGCGCGGCACCGATCTGCGTCTCTCTACCACCGAGCCCGACACCTGGGAGAGCCGTTTTGTGACCCTCGCCTTCGAGGTGTCACCTCCCTGAGCGCGGCTCGCCCGGGCAAGCGCATGACATCATCCCGCCATGCTCAAGACCCTGAAAGACTTGTTCGACAGCCTGCTGCCGCCCGCCCCCGGCAGCGACCCACAAGCCGGTGAACACACACTGCAACTCGCCACCGCCGTGATGCTGGTCGAGGTGATGCGCGCCGACGCCACGTTTCACCCTGGCGAGCGCGAGGCCGTGTTGAGCGCGCTGCGCGACAAGTTCACGCTGTCTGACGACGAAGCCGCACGCCTGGCCGAGCTGGCCGTGAGCACCGCGCACCAGGCAACCGACCTGTTCAGCTTCACCTCGCGCATCAACGAGCACTTCGACATGCTGCAAAAGCTGCGCATGGTCGAGCACATGTGGCGCGTGGCCTATGCCGACGGCCACCTGAGCGAACACGAGCGCCACGTGCTGTGGCGCATTGCCGACCTGCTGCACGTGCCGCAGGGCGCTTATGTCCATGCGCGCCTGCGGGCACAACAAGCGTCGGGCGTCGCCTGAAGGCGCACACTGGGCCTTGTGCAAACTTTTTGAGTGACCCATGACGCAAGCCCCTTTTTTCCACACCGATTCAGGCGCCGTGCGCTTCTGGGTGCCGATCGACGACCAGCTGGTGGGTGCCAGCATCAGCCGCGAAACCCTGCACCACCGCTTTCGGCCTGGCGTGCAAGGTGACGACCCGCTAGAGACCTTCACCACCTACGCGAGCGACATCATTGCCGCCGTCAAGCGGCGTGTGGCGCAGGGCTCGATCGAGCCCGTGATGCTGCGCGAGTACGACCTGCGCCAGAGCGGCACGGCCTGAGTTCGGCAAGCTCCACCATGCTCTGGCGAGCACGCTGGGTCTTGGTGCTCGCGCTTGGTGTGCTGGGCAGCGCGGCAGCCGCCTCCAACACGGGCTGGTC
>JBBRFR010000423.1:0-3326 GCA_038241485.1 Burkholderiales bacterium | reverse complement strand
GTACCAGTTGAGCCAGCCACCATCGTTGAGGTCGAACAGGCCCTTGAGCGTGCTCTCCGAAAAAGCCTTGTTGCCCTGGATGCGGATCTCGCCGATGTGCGATGCGCCGCCTTCGGTGATGGTGAAGGTGACGTTGACGCGGTTGCGCTCTTGCGGCGTCACGGTGGTCACCACCTCCGCGGCGTAGAGGCTGCGTGTGAGGTACTGGCGCTTGAGTTCCTGCTCGGCGCGGTCGGCCAGGGCCTTGTCGAACGGCAAGCCCTCGCCGATGCCGAAGTCTTTGAGTGACTTGACAAGAACCTCTTTGTCGAATTCTTTCAGGCCAACGAAGTCGATGTTGGCGATCACCGAACGTTCGTCGACGATCACCACCACCACATCGCCATCGACCTCGACGCGCACGTCTTTGAAGAGGCCGGTGGCAAACAGCGCACGCAAGGCGGCGGCGCCCTTCTCATCGTTGTAGGTGTCACCGATGCGAAACGGCAGCGAGGCAAAGACAGTGCCAGCGTCGGAGCGCTGCAGGCCCTCAACGCGAATGTCCTTCAGCACGAAGGGCGTCACCGCCCAGGCCGAGCCTGCTTGCAAGGCAGCGGCGAGCGCGATCGAAAAGACGGTCGGGCGCAGGAAAGACGAGCGGGTGCGAGACGAGACAGGGGGAGTGCGCATGCAGTTTTTATTGCAGGCCCAGGAGGCGGGCCACATCGTTGTAGAGAGCGAGCGACGTCATCATGAGCATGATGGCGACACCGCCACGCTGCAGCCGCTCAAGCCATGCATCTGACGGGGGCTGCCCTGTCACCGCTTCGAAAAGATAATACATCAGGTGCCCACCATCGAGCACCGGCAACGGCAGCAGGTTGAGTACACCCAGACCCACGCTGACCACCGCCAGAAAACCGAGGTAATAGGCCAAGCCGAGGCGCACCGACTGTCCCGCGTAATCGGCAATCGTCAGCGGGCCGCTGAGGTTCTTGAGCGACGCCTCACCGGTCAACATGCGCCCGAGCATGCGCAGCGTGAGAGTCGAAACCTCCCAGGTGCGGGACACGGCATGCGAAAAGCCTTCCCAGGGACCGTATTGAACGGTCACCATCTCGGGCGGCTTGCCAAGTGCCACCTCGATGCGGCCGATTCGTTTGTCGCCTTCGGTGACCACATTGGGTTGCACGCTGAGGTCGAGCACCAGCCCCTCGCGCTCCACCTGCCAGAGCATGGGGCTCTGCGCCGCACGACCCGCGCTCTCGCGGATCAGGCTGCGCAACTGCTCGCTGTCACTCACCGGTGCGCCATCGATGCTGCGCACCACATCACCATCGCGCAGGCCGGCCTTGGCGCCGGCACCACCCGGGATCACCTTCGCAAGCACAGCAGTGTCACCGCTGTAGGGTGCGCCCAGGCCGATGCTGCGCAACAACTTGGCGTCAATGTCCTTGGCGCCCAGGGTGTCGAGTTCGAGCACGGCGGCACGTTGACCGCGCCCCTGCCCGTCACTAACCATCAGGTGCAACCGCTGGCCCTGCAACACGGCTTGGGTGACCTCCCAGCGCAGGTCAGTCATCGAACGCACGTCTTGCCACTGCTCGCCGTCTCGTGAATAAGCCCGCACCCAATCGCCAGCGCGCAGCCCGGCGCGCTCGGCCAGGCTGGCTGCCACGGGCGCACCGAAGCGGGCTTTGGGTTCGTCAACACCGATCCAGTTGGCCGCTGCATACAGCACGACAGCCAGCAGCAGGTTGGCCACCGGCCCCGCCGCCACCACCGCCGTGCGCTGCCACAAGGGCTTGCGGTTGAAGGCCATGGACAGCTCGTTGGATGCCACCGGGCCTTCACGCTCGTCCAGCATGCGCACGTAGCCGCCCAAAGGCAGCGCCGACAACACAAACTCGGTGCTGTCGGGTGTGGCTTGGCGGCGCCAGATCACCTTGCCGAACCCCACCGAGAAACGCAGCACCTTCACACCACAAGCCCGCGCCACACGGTAGTGGCCGTACTCATGGATGACGATGAGCACGCCCAGCGTCACGATGAAGGCCAAGACGGTGATCATGTCGCGCGCAGCCCGGTCACCAACTGCTCGGCCGCACGCCGCGCCTGCGCATCGAGTGCGAGCAGGCCGTCGACCGAGCGGCAGGCATCTGCGCTGGGAGAGACTGTGTTGAGCGTGCGCACATTGACGCTGTGAATCTGATCGAAGCGGATGGTTCCCGACAAGAAGGCAGCCACCGCCACCTCGTTGGCCGCGTTCAACACGGCGGTGCTGCCTTCAGTTCCACGCAAGGTGTCCCACGCCAGCTGCAAACCGGGGTAGCGCGTCATGTCGGCCGGCTCGAAATGCAGGCTGGCCAGGCGCGTGAAGTCGAGCGCCGACGCCCCCGACTCGATGCGCTCGGGGAACGAGAGGCCGTATGCAATGGGCACGCGCATGTCGGGCGTGCCGAGTTGGGCCAGCACCGAGTTGTCGCGGCACACAACCATCGAATGGATGATGCTTTGCGGGTGAATGACCACGCGGATCTGCTCGGGTGTGAGGTCAAACAACCAGCGGGCCTCGATCACCTCGAGCGCCTTGTTCATCATGGTGGCCGAGTCGACCGAGATCTTGCGCCCCATCACCCAGTTGGGGTGGGCGCAGGCCTCGTCAGGCGTCACGCTGGCGAGGCTGGCGCGGTCACGCTGGCGAAACGGCCCGCCCGAGGCGGTGAGCACGATGTGGTCGATGCGTTCGCACCAGGTACTGCGGTCTTCGGGCAGGCATTGAAAGATGGCCGAATGTTCACTGTCGATCGGCAGCAACGTCGCCCCACCCTCGCGCACCGCCTCCATGAAGAGCGCACCACCAACCACCAGCGCCTCTTTGTTGGCCAGCAGCAACCGCTTGCCGGCACGTGCCGCAGCCATGCAGGGCTGCAGGCCGGCCGCGCCAACGATGGAGGCCATCACTGCATCCACATCAGGGTGGGCTGCGATCAAGGCCAAGGACTCCGCGCCGTCCATCACTTCGGTGCGTACGCCGGCTGCGCGCAAGCCCTCGCGCAGCAACTTTGCCTGTGCGGGTTGTGGCATCACGGCAAAGCGCGGCTTCCAGTCCAAACACTGGGCCAGCAAGGTATCAACGCGGCTGTGGGCACTTAACGCGAACACCTCGTAGCGATCACGGTGGCGCGACATCACGTCGAGCGTGTTGGCGCCCACGCTGCCGGTCGAACCGAGGATGCAGACGCGCTGACGGGTTATAGACATTTGGGCCATGCGGGTCAGAGTGTGCTCAAGGCCATCGCGATGGGGAACACGGGCAAGAGCGCATCCACACGGTCGAGCACGCC
>JBBRFR010000422.1:0-3356 GCA_038241485.1 Burkholderiales bacterium | reverse complement strand
CGTTTACTTGGCCCACGCCTGCCGCATCCTCAACCACGGCCCCACCGTTCTGGTGGGCAGCGCCCACGCGGGGCGCCGCAACCTCATGGCCGCGGCCTGGCCGATGCCGGTCGAGTTCACGCCGCCGCGAGTGGCGGTGGTGGTCGACAAGAGCACCTACACCCGCGAGCCGATCAGGCTGCTGGCATGACGATGTTTGCCATCGAGCGCTCGCCACAGCGCTACGCGCGCCTGGCCGGTGTCATGTACCTCGCCATCATCGCGCTGGGCATGTTGGGTGAGCTCTACGTCAGGGGCACGCTCGTCGTGCCAGGCGATGCGAGTGCCACGGCCCGTGCCATCGCGGCGTCACCACAGCTCTGGCGTGTGGGTGTTGCAGGCGACCTGCTGATGCATGTGCTGGATGTGCCGGTGATCCTGATCTTCTACTTCTTGCTCAGGCCCGTTAGCAAGAGCCTGGCGCTGCTGGCGACCATGTTCAACCTGGTGCAGACCGCCGTCTTGGCGGTCAACAAGCTCAACCTGATGGTGCCGCTCTTCTTGCTGGGCGATGCCGCTTACCTGAAGGCGTTTTCAGCCGAGCAGCTGCACACGCTGTCCTTTCTGGCCATCGACGCGCATGCCGATGGTTTTGCCATTGGGCTCATCTTTTTCGGCTTCGCCTGCCTGGTTCGGGGTGTTTTGATCTGGAGGTCGGGCTATTGGCCCAAAGCCTTGGGAGCGTTGATCTTGATCGCTGGGCTGAGCTACTTGGTTAACAGTTTTGCGCTGCTGCTGGCACCTGCGTTTGCTGCGTCGATCTTCCCCGGTGTGCTGGTACCGGCCTTCGTGGGGGAGTTGGCGTTTTGCCTGTGGTTGATCGCGAAGGGATTGAACACCGAGCGATGGGTGCAGCGGGTGAGCTCTTAGTTTGCCGCGAGCGCTGCGTTTGATGGTGTCAGCTCATGCTGCTGGCCGGCAGGTCAGCCTCCAGCTCCTTTGACTGATCCAGCGCGGCTTGCAAGTCTTCAATGATCTCTGCGGCGATGACATCCGGCGCTGGCAGGTTGTCACTGTCCGACAGGCTTTCGTCCTTCAGCCAGAAGAGATCGAGGCTGGCCTTGTCGCGTGCAAGCAGTTCATCCACTGTGTAGCTGAGCCAGCGGCCCTGCGGGTTGGTTTCGCTGAAAGTGGCGGTGCGGCTGAGCCGGTTTTCGGCTCGGTACGGGCGCAAGAACTCACGCAGGTCGGCGTGCTGCAGTGGGCGTGTCTTCGCATCTTCAGGCTGCTGAAGATGTGCTGCACAAAGTTGAGCTGCTTGTTCGAGGTGGTGGCCCAGAAGTCTTCTCGGTGCAGCGTGAGGGTTTCACGCGACACCTCGTCATCGTCCGCGGTGATGGTCACGCTGCTCTTCTTGCCGAACGGCGGGTTGGCCAGAATCACCTCGTACTCGCCATGCTTGCCCGAGAGCGCGTCGCGCACCTGCACCGGCACCGGCACCACGCGGGTGTCTTCAGCGCCCACGCCGTGCAGCACCAGGTTCATGCAGGCCAGGCGGGCCACGCTGTCGACCAGCTCACGCCGGTCAGGGCCTCGGTGTTCAGGTGCTTGAGCTGCGCCTTGTTGGGGTTGAGGCGGCGCAGCTCGGTGTGGGCCGCCAGCAAGAAGCCTGCGGTGCCGCAGGCGGGGTCGCAAATGGCCTCGCCCAGCTTCAGGTTCATCACCTCGACGATGCCCTGGATCAGCGCCCGCGGCGTGAAGTACTGGCCCGCGCCGCCTTTAACGTCTTCGGCGTTCTTCTGCAGCAGGCCTTCATAGGCGTCGCCCTTGAGGTCGGTGTCGAGCAGCGACCACTCTTCCTTGTCGATCAGGTCGACGATCAGGCGCTTGAGCTTGGCCGGGTCTTGGATCTTGTTTTGCGCCTTGCGGAAGATCACGCCGACCACGCCGTCGGCCTTGCCCAGGGCTTCGAGAGTGTGGCGGTAGTGCACCTCCAGGTCGTCGGCGTCGAGTTGCAGCAGCTTGGGCCAGTGCCACGGCGCTTCGATGATCGGTTTCTGGAAGAACGGCGCACGCGTCTTCATCGGCCAGCTTCAAGAACAGCAGGAAAGTGAGCTGCTCCACATAGTCGCCATACGACAAGCCATCGTCGCGCAGGATGTTGCAGTAGTTCCCGAGCTTCTGGACGAGGGTGGATGCGTTCATGGTTCAGGCAGGCGGGCCAGCAAGGTCAGTCGTTGCAGCACGGTCTGTACCCGTTCCGCGAGAGATTCATCGGGCAGGATCATGCCCGTGAGTGTGTCGGCGAAATCGCGCTGAGCGAGCAGCGTGGCGCAGCGCTCGGCCAGGTAGCGGCGCAGCTCGTCGGGTGCGCTTGCCGCTTCGGCCACCAGTTCGGGTCGGCCGTCGACGAGGTTGATGATGTCTTCGGCATCGTGGCTGCCCAGCAGGTCGTTCTGGCCGCGGTCGGCAAAGGCTTCGAACTTGGTGGCCATGAAGGCCGGCGCGCCGATCAGGCGGATGGCGGTGCCGCTGGGTAGCGGCACACGCTGCGCGCTGGCCACGGCCAACGGGTACCAGCGGTTAGAGAAGCCCAGCACGCTGGGGTCGGCAGGCATCAGGTCGACTTCGAGCCGCTGGTAGCGCCGGCGGCAGATGGGCGCATCGGCCGAAATGTCGCGCTGAAAGCCCAGGCGCGAGAACTCAGCCTCCAGTCGGTGGTAAGCCGACAGGGGTGCCATTCGGCGATCAAGTCCACGTCGTAGGTCACGCGAGGCGGGGCAGCTGCGGGGTCGGTGAGCAGCAAGCCGACGGCGCAGCCACCCACGAACACCACCTTCTCGCGCAACTCACCGAGGGCTTGCGCGATGAGTTCCACCTTGGCCACGTTCGGGTCGTGTGCATTCATGCGAGGCACCTGTTGCTTAGAAGAAGTCGGCTTTGAGCCGCTTCAGCGCGGCTTCGCGCTCGCGCGCCGTGGGCACGCCGCGCGTGAGCCCGCCCTGCACGGGTGGG
The DNA here is from genome assembly GCA_038241485.1 of Burkholderiales bacterium. Taxonomy (GTDB): domain Bacteria; phylum Pseudomonadota; class Gammaproteobacteria; order Burkholderiales; family Burkholderiaceae_C; genus Rhizobacter. The sequence goes on along the minus strand of JBBRFR010000422.1, from coordinate 362 downwards.
AAGGCATAGCGCGCGCCGTGCGCCATGAATTCGAGAAGCGCAGCCTTCAGCACCTGGGGTTTGCGGTCTTGAAACAACACCAGCCGGGAGGCCGCCGCGCGCTTGAGCGAGGCGTGCACGGCCGAGAGGGCCAGCCCGGTGAGTGCCGCCAGGTCGGGGGTACAGGCTGGCAGGAGGCTGGTCGCGGCTCAGCAGCGCCAGAACCCCTGGCAGTCGCGCATGCCGCTGGGGTCGAGCGGCGGCAGGTGTTGCAGGCGCTGGCGCAAGGTGTCGGGCTCGGCCGCCCACTTCGCCAGCGTGGCGGGCTGGTGGAAGGCGAACTGGCCGCGAGCGCGGGGCGGGGTCGCGGGTGTCGCGAAAGT
>JBBRFR010000421.1:0-3357 GCA_038241485.1 Burkholderiales bacterium | reverse complement strand
TAACGGATGCGCGCAAAACGCGGCACCACACCACGCAGGCCGGGCACCGAGAGGCAACCTTCCCAGCCGTCTTCTTCGTCGTCGGACAGCGGCGTGATCTGCGGGTTGACGAGCACCGTCTCGGGCACGGGCGGGGCGTCGGGGTAACGGTCGTTGCGCTTGAAGCCAAAGATCACCAGTGCGAGGTCAACACCAATCTGCGGCGCCGCCAGGCCCGCCCCATTGGCTGCGTGCATGGTCTCGAACATGTCGTCGATCAAGGTGTGCATCTCGGGCGTGTTGAACTGCTTCACCGGCTTGGCCACGCGCAACAAACGCGGGTCGCCCATCTTCAAAATTTCTCGAACAGTCATGGTCGCGATTGTGGTTCAGGAGCTGACACAAACAAACTGCTGGCCGAATTCACGCCCCCGCGTCCCGGTATTTCATGCTCGTCGCCCTTGCCCCTTGACCAGATCACGAGCCCGGCATTTGTCGGCATCGTCGTTGAGCGGCCCGCCGCTTGTGGTAGCTTCCGCCGTCTCTGTTTCAACCTGACGCGCCCGATTCCCGCATGACACGCCTGCACGCCATTCGCCTGCGCCACTGGGTGGTTCACCTCACGTTGGCCAGCCTGCTGCTGGCGCAATCGCTGGGGCTGCTGCACCGTGCCGTGCACCAGCCGGCGGGTGGCCACAGCTTTGTGGCGGGCACGGCACCACACGCTCCATCGGCAGTGGCCAGCCTCTTCGCGGGCCACACGCTGGATTCAGACTGCCGCTTGTTCGACCAGCTGACCCACGCCGACCTGGCGCCACTGCCAGCACTGGCCCTGCCCTGCGACTTTCGCACGGCTCACAGCCTCGCCGCTGCGCCGTGCGGGCACCAGCCGGCACTTGAGCGCAGCTACTGCGCACGCGCCCCACCCGCGCTGGCCTGACGCACCCGCGTCTCGCCCCTCCTCCATCCAACTTCAGCAGCCGCCGCGCGACTTGCGCGCGCTGCCGCATTGAGCCTGCGCTGCGCGCGCGGCTCTCATCGTCCAGTCTTCGAGAGACCTTTCATGCCATCGAACCCTTCTTTTCGCCGTGTGGCGCTGGCCAGCGCCATCGGCGTGTCTTTCTCTTGCGTCGTGCAAGCCCAGCCCGCCAGCACCACCCTGGCCCCCGTTGTCGTCACCGGCAACCCGCTCGGCAACCGCGACATCGCCACGCCGGTGAGCGTGCTGACCGGCGACGAGCTGACGCTGCGCCGCGGCAGCTCGCTGGGTGACACCTTGAACAGCACACCCGGCGTGTCGTCCAGCTACTTCGGGCCCAATGCCAACCGGCCGGTCATCCGCGGGCTCGATGGCGACCGCGTGCGTGTGCTGAGCAATGCCGGGGCATCGCTCGATGCCTCCAGCCTGAGCTTCGACCACGCCGTGCCCATCGACCCGCTGTTCGTCGAGCGACTCGAAGTGCTGCGCGGCCCGGGCGCGCTGCTGTATGGCGGCAGCGCAGTGGGCGGTGTGGTCAATGCGCTCGACAACCGCATACCGCGCGAGCGCATGAGCGGCGTCTCGGGTGCCGTCGAGGCCCGTCTGGGCGGCGCGCAAAACGAACGCGGTGGTGCCGCGCTGGTCGAAGCAGGCAACGGGCAGTTCGTGCTGCACGCCGACGTCTTTGGCCGTGATACCAAAGACCTGCGCGTGCCCAAGCACACCCCGCTGGAAGACGGCTCACCACTGCCCGAGACCGACCGCGTGCGCAACTCGGCCAGCCGCACCCACGGCGGTGCGGTCGGCGGCTCGGTCTTCTTCGACCGGGGCTACCTGGGTTTGTCGGCCGACACCTACGACAGCCGCTACGGCGTGGTGGTCGAGCCCGACGTCACCATCCAGATGAAGCGCGACCATGTCGGCCTGGCCGGTGAACTGAACTTCAGCGACGCCCCACTGCTGAGCCTGAAGGCGCAGCTGAATCACACCCGCTACGCGCATCAAGAGATCGAGGGCACCGGCGAGGTCGGCACCACCTTCAAGACCTCAGGCGACGAGGTTCGCATCGAAGCACGGCACGCGCCTCTCGGGCCGCTGCGCGGCGTGTTCGGTGTGCAGCTCGAAGACTTCGACTTCTCGGCGTTGGGCGAAGAAGCCTTCGTGCCCAGCACCCGCACCCGCAAGCAGGCGCTGTTCGCGCTGGAAGAGCTGCCTTGGGTGGGAGGCACCCTGTCGGCGGGCCTGCGGCTGGAGCGCGCCAAGGTCAACTCGGAGGGTGACGCCGACCCGGCTGACGCCAAATTCGGCCCCGCCGCCGAGCGCAGCTTCTCGCTGCGCAGCGCCTCGATCGCCAATGTGTTCAAGCTGTCGCCGCAGTGGTCGCTCTCGGGTGCCTTGAGTTTCAGCGAACGGGCGCCAACCTCGTTCGAGCTGTATGCCAACGGCGTGCACGCGGCCACCAGTGCCTTTGAGCGCGGGGACACCACGCTCGCCGCCGAGCGCGGCAATAACGTCGACGTGGCGCTCGAATGGAAGGACGGCAACAACCTGCTGCGCATCGGCGCATTTCACGCGCGCTTCTCGCGCTTCATCGCCTTGGAGGCCACCGGCAACGACGTGACGGTCGATGGCGAAGACTTCCCCGAGTACCAGTTCCGCTCGGTGCGGGCACGCCTGAACGGCATCGAGATCAATGGCAAACAACGCCTGCTCGACGGCCCGTTGGCGCTCGACCTGTCGGGCAAGCTTGATCTCACCCGCGGCAGCAACCTCGACACCGGTGAGCCGCTGCCGCGTGTGGCGCCACTGCGTACCCTGGTCGGCCTGGATGCCAGCCACGGCCCGTGGGGCGCGCGCATCGAACTCGACCACGCAGCGCGGCAAACCCGCGTGCCTTCCACAGACGGGCCCACCGCCGGCCACACCCTGCTCAACCTGTCGTTCACACGGAGTTTCACCCTGCAAGGCAGCGACGGGCTGTGGTTTGTGCAGCTCAACAACGCCGGCAATGAGCTGGGCTACAACGCGGCCAGCATCCAGACTGTGCGTGAGCTGTCGCCGCTGCCGGGGCGGGCCTTCAAGACAGGGCTGCGTGTGAGCTTCTGAGGCAAGTTTGATCTCAGTTCCTGGGTGCCGACGCCGCCGCATTGGCCGGTTGCGGCGGCACGCTGCTGATCTCGACGATCTTGATCTCATCGCCTTCGAGGGCCAGCCGCACGATCTCTAGCGTCTCGACACCGTTGCCTGCGCGTCGGGCCTGGTCGATTCGCACGATGTGGCGGCACTCCAGCCGCAGGCTTTGCGACAAGGCATCTGGCCGCGCGTCGATGCAACGGCGTTCGCCTTGGTAGCGCTTGGAGGCCTGCACCACCCGCGTGACCGACTCCATGTATTGATCG
>JBBRFR010000420.1:0-3359 GCA_038241485.1 Burkholderiales bacterium | reverse complement strand
TACAGCAATACCACGACCTGGGCTGACGCGGACTTGCTGGCCAAGTGGGCGCGCATCCGAGAAATCCGCGACGTTGCCAACAAGGAGATCGAAGCCCTGCGTGCGGATGGCAAGGTGGGTTCGTCACTGCAGGCCACGCTGAACATCACCGCCAATGCGGCAGACCATGCGCTGTTGGCAACGCTGGGCGACGACCTCAAGTTCGTCACCATCACCTCGCTCGCCCGCCTGCTGGCGGGCGACGAAATGGCCGTCAGCGTCGCGCCCTCGGCAGCCCAAAAGTGCGACCGCTGCTGGCACTACCGCGACGACGTGGGCGTTGATACCGCCCATCCCACCATCTGCGGCCGTTGCACCAGCAACCTCTACGGCGCTGGCGAACCCCGAAAGGCGGCCTGAACATGGCATTCCAAAAATCCGGCAGCAGCCTGTGGCCCTGGCTGGGCGTGGCACTAATCGTCATCGTGCTGGACCAGCTCACCAAGACGATGATCCTGCAGTACTTCCAGTACGGCGACAGCCGCTACGTCAGCTCGTTCTTCAACATCGTGCGAGCTCACAACACCGGCGCGGCGTTTTCGTTTCTTGCGGGTGCTTCGGGTTGGCAGCGTTGGTTCTTCATCGGCCTGGGTTTTGTGGCCGCCATCTTCATCGTCTGGATGTTGCGCAGCCATGGCGGGCAGAAGATGTTTGCCTGGGCCCTGTCGCTGATATTGGGCGGTGCGCTGGGCAACGTGATCGACCGCATACTGCACGGCTACGTGGTCGACTTCATCCAGGTGCACTGGGGCGCGAAGTACTACTTCCCGTCGTTCAACGTGGCCGACAGCGCGATCACCGTGGGTGCCGCGCTGTTGATCCTGGACGAGCTGCTGCGGGTGCGGCGTGGCCGCTGAACGCGCCTAAAACCGTTCGGGCTGAGGTATCGAAGCCGCCAGTTCCGAGCTTATCCAAAGTGGCACACGTAATGCAGCGTCTGCGTCACCTCGATGTCGAACGACGATTTGCCCGGCACCTTGAACGATTGCCCGGCGCTGTAGGGCAGCCAGTTGTCGCTGCCGGCAAACTTGACGCGGCACACACCTTCCACCAGCTCCATCACCTCGGGCTCGCCGGTGTTGAAGCGCAGTGACGAGGGCAGGATCACTCCCACGCTCTTTTTTGTGCCGTCGGCCAGCTCGATGCTGTGCGAGACACATTTGCCGTCGAAATAGACGTTGGCGCGGGTGGTGATGGCGGCGTTGATCTTGTCGGTCATGGCGGGTTTCAGGTCGTGTTGAAGGCTTGGGGCGCAAAGTGTAAGTGCACCTAAAATCAGCGGCTCCCCCGAACGCTCTTCAACGCTTCCCACCCCATGGCCACCATCCTCCAGAACTTGCCCCTCGGGCAGAAAGTCGGCATCGCGTTCTCAGGCGGGCTCGACACCAGCGCCGCTCTGCACTGGATGAAGCTCAAGGGCGCGCAGCCCTACGCCTACACCGCCAACCTCGGCCAGCCCGACGAGCCCGACTACGACGAGATCCCGCGCAAGGCCATGCTCTACGGTGCCGAAACGGCCCGCTTGGTCGATTGCCGCGCCCAGCTTGCAGCCGAAGGCATCGCCGCGCTGCAAAGCGGCGCCTTCCACATCACGACCGCCGGGGTCACCTACTTCAACACCACACCGCTCGGCCGCGCCGTCACCGGCACCATGCTGGTCACGGCGATGAAGGAAGACGACGTCAACATCTGGGGTGACGGCAGCACCTTCAAGGGCAACGACATCGAGCGCTTCTACCGCTACGGGCTGCTCGCGAACCCGTCGCTCAAAATCTACAAGCCGTGGTTGGATCAGGCATTCATCGACGAGCTCGGTGGCCGCGCCGAGATGTCGGCCTTCATGACCCAGCATGGTTTCGCCTACAAGATGTCGGCCGAGAAGGCCTACTCGACCGACTCCAACATGCTCGGTGCAACCCACGAGGCCAAAGACCTCGAGCACCTGAACAGCGGCATCAAGATCGTGCAGCCCATCATGGGTGTGGCCTCGTGGCGCGAAGACGTGGTGGTGAAGGCCGAAGAGGTCAGCGTGCGCTTCAACGAAGGTGTGCCGGTCGCGATCAACGGCGTTGAATACGCGAGCCTGGTCGACCTCATCGTAGAAGTGAACCGCATTGGCGGGCGCCACGGCCTGGGCATGAGCGACCAGATCGAAAACCGCATCATCGAAGCCAAGAGCCGAGGCATCTACGAAGCCCCGGGCATGGCACTGCTCTTCATCGCCTATGAGCGGCTGGTGACCGGCATCCACAACGAAGACACCATCGAGCAGTACCGCGACCACGGCCGCCGCCTGGGCCGGCTGCTGTACCAAGGCCGCTGGTTCGACCCGCAAGCCATCATGTTGCGTGAGACGGCGCAGCGCTGGGTGGCGCGGGCCGTCACCGGCGAGGTCACCATCGAGCTGCGCCGCGGCAACGACTACTCGATCCTCAACACGGTCTCGCGCAACCTCACCTACAAGCCCGAGCGCCTGACGATGGAAAAGGGCGAGTCGACCTTCTCGCCGCAAGACCGCATTGGCCAGCTCACCATGCGCAACCTTGACATCAGCGACACGCGCGAGAAGCTCGGCATCTATGCCGCTGCGGGGCTGCTGACCGGTGACGCCTCGACCGAAATGCTTCGGCTCGACGACAAGAAAAAGACCTGAGCGTCGCGGCTCAGCCGGCGCGCAGTCGCATCAGTGTCGATCGCAGCAGCCGCGCATCGGCGCTGGCACGGTGGCGCTGGCCGACCATGTTGTGGCTCTCGAGCGTTCGCGTGGCGTGCCACTCGCGCGCCTCGCGCTCACTGAGCAGGCTGCGCAGGCTGTCGAGCTTGAAGCTGGGCGCCATCTCGGCCTCTTCGTACAGGACGGCGAGCCACGGGTAGTCGTGTGCCCAGCCGTCGCTGAACAAAGTGCGCCCGTGCAGGCGATCGTTGAGCAGCTGGGCCACTTCACGCACGCTGCGGCCGTGTTGGGCCAGCATCTCGCGGCGGATGTTGTGGATCTTTTCGGCCGCCGGATCCCAGTGCGTCCAGTGGGGCGCGGGGCGGATCAGGCTGCAGAAGCTGCTGCCGTCGGGCAGCACGTAACCCACTTCGATGGGGTAGCTGCTGCGCCCGAACCCTGACGCTTCGATGTCGAGGAAGGCGGGAACTTCCGCTTGTCGAGTCGCTTGGGTGACAGCCATGCCGCAGCATAAGCACGAACTGTGCTGAAGCGACGACCTGAATCCAGCGCGGCTAGGGTTTTCCGAGGCACATGGGGGCCTCAAGCACTGCCATGCTTCGGTTGTTGCGCTCTGCGCTGTCTTCTTTCCCGAAGGAGTTCCCGT
>JBBRFR010000419.1:0-3368 GCA_038241485.1 Burkholderiales bacterium | reverse complement strand
TGCGCAGCAAGGCGGTGCTGATGCCGGGCGTGACTGTGACGCTGGTGAATGAGAAGACCAAGGACACGCAGGTCTGGCTCTACAAGGGCGGCCTGCGAGATTACTTGCAGCAGACGCTCAACGGCGAGCCGGTGATACCGCTGTTCGAAGGCGAGGGCTCTGCCGACAAAAACAGCGACAGCTTTGCCGAAGGCGAGGGCGCGTCCTGGTGCGTCGCCTTCACCGAAGACGGCGCGCCGGTGCGTGAGAGCTATGTCAACCTGATCCCCACCAGTGCTGGCGGCACGCACGAAAGCGGTTTGCGCGACGGCCTGTTTCAGGCGGTCAAAAGCTTCATCGAGCTGCACGCGCTCTTGCCCAAGGGCGTGAAGCTGCTGCCCGAAGACGTGTTTGCCCGCGCCTCCTATGTGCTCTCCGCCAAGGTGCTCGACCCGCAGTTTCAGGGCCAGATCAAGGAGCGCCTGAACTCGCGCGACGCGGTTCGCTTGGTGGGCAGCTTTGTGCGCCCGGCGTTGGAGCTTTGGCTGAACCAGCATGTGGATTACGGCAAGAAACTCGCCGAGCTGGCGATCAAGGCGGCGCAGTCGCGTCAGAAAGCCGGCCAAAAAGTCGAGAAGCGCAAGGGCTCCGGCGTGGCGGTGTTGCCAGGCAAGCTGACCGATTGCGAGAGCCGCGACCTGGCGAACAACGAGGTGTTTTTGGTCGAAGGCGACTCGGCTGGCGGCAGCGCCAAGATGGGCCGCGACAAGGCCTGCCAGGCGATCCTGCCGTTGCGCGGCAAGGTGCTCAACACCTGGGAGGTGGAGCGCGACCGGCTGTTTGCCAACAACGAAATACATGACATTTCGGTGGCGATTGGCGTCGATCCGCATGGTCCGTTGGACACGCCCGACATGAGCGGTCTGCGCTACGGCAAGGTCTGCATCCTGTCCGATGCCGATGTGGACGGCTCGCACATTCAGGTGCTGCTGCTCACGCTGTTCTTCCGCCACTTCCCCAAGTTGATTGAGGCTGGCCATGTGTACGTGGCGCGTCCGCCACTGTTCCGCGTTGACGTGCCTGCGCGTGGCAAGAAGCCAGCGAGCAAACAGTACGCGCTGGACGATGGCGAGCTGCACGCGATCCTTGACAAGGCTGAAAAAGACGGTGTGTCGCGCGAGAAGTGCCAGATCAGCCGCTTTAAGGGATTGGGCGAGATGAACGCCGAGCAGCTGTGGGACACCACGCTCAACCCCGACACGCGGCGCCTGATGCCAGTCCGACTCGGCGCCATCGACTTTGCCGCCACCGAAGCGCTGATCACCAAGCTCATGGGCAAGGGCGAAGCGGCGTCAAGGCGCGAGCTGATGGAACTGCACGGCGACTCCGTCGACATCGATATTTGACCCCCCCGCGCGCCGCTTGATGGTTTTCCCCCGCGCCGCCTGCGGCGTCACCCCCCAGGGGGCGGCACTGGCCGTCCGGCGAAGCCGGATCGGCGGTGCCCTTGGTATCGAACCCTCTCTAGCCGGCGCAACCGCACGACACGACAACTTGAGTACCAAAATTTTCTCATGGACGATCTATTGAAACTGGAGCCTGCGTCCGACGCCCCCGTCGAAGACAACCTCGCCAACTATGCGCAGCGCGCCTACCTGGAGTACGCGCTCTCGGTGGTGAAAGGCCGAGCGCTGCCCGATGTGTGCGACGGCCAGAAGCCGGTGCAGCGGCGCATCCTTTTTTCCATGGAGCGCATGGGGCTGGGCTTCAGTGGCCCGAACCGCAACACGGCGGCCAAGCCGGTCAAGAGTGCGCGCGTGGTCGGCGATGTGCTGGGCAAGTACCACCCGCACGGCGACAGCGCCGCCTACGACGCGCTGGTGCGCATGGCGCAGGACTTTTCGCAGCGCTACCCGCTGATTGATGGCCAGGGCAATTTCGGCTCGCGCGATGGCGACGGCGCAGCCGCCATGCGCTACACCGAAGCGCGGCTGGCGAAAATCACCGGCCTGTTGCTCGACGAAATCGACGAGGGCACGGTGGACTTTGTGCCCAACTACGACGGCTCGTTTGAAGAGCCCAAGCAGTTGCCGGCGCGCCTGCCGTTCAACCTGCTCAACGGCGCCTCGGGAATCGCCGTGGGTCTGGCCACCGAAATCCCCAGCCACAACCTGCGCGAAGTGGCCGACGCCTGTGTGGCACTGATCAGAAACCCGCAGCTCAGCGCCGAGGAGCTGCTGGCCATCGTGCCCGGCCCCGACTACCCCGGCGGCGGTCAGATCATCAGCAGCAGCCAAGACATTGCAGACGCTTACCGCACCGGTCGTGGCAGCCTCAAGGTGCGCGCGCGCTGGAAGATCGAAGACCTGGCGCGCGGCCAGTGGAACCTGGTGGTCACCGAGCTGCCGCCGGGCGTGAGCACGCAGCGTGTGCTGGAAGAGATTGAAGAGATCACCAACCCCAAGGTGAAGACCGGTAAGAAGGCGCTGAGCCAAGACCAGACGCAGCTCAAAGCCAGCATCCTGATGGTGCTTGACGGCGTGCGCGACGAGTCGAGCAAAGACGCGCCGGTGCGGCTGGTGTTCGAGCCCAAAAGCAGCCGCATCGAGCAGGCCGAGCTCATCACCGCGCTGCTGGCCCACACCAGCCTGGAGAGCTCCAGCCCGATCAACCTGACCATGATCGGTATCGATGGCCGGCCGACGCAGAAGTCGCTGCGGCTGATGCTGACCGAATGGATTGAGTTCCGCCAGACCACCATCACCCGGCGCAGCCAGCACCGGCTGAACAAGGTGCTGGACCGCATCCACATTCTGGAAGGTCGGCAACTCGTCTTGCTCAACATCGACGAGGTGATTGCGATCATCCGCCAGAGCGACGAGCCGAAGGCCGCGCTGATGGCGCGCTTCAACCTCAGCGACCGGCAGGCCGAAGACATCCTGGAAATTCGGCTGCGCCAGCTCGCGCGGCTGGAGGCCATCAAGATCGAGCAGGAGCTGAAGACGCTGCGTGAAGACCAGGGCAAGCTGGAAGACATTCTGGGCAACCCCGGCAGTTTGAAGCGCCTGATGGTGAAAGAGATCGAGGCCGACGCGAAGATGTTTGCCGACCCACGCCGCACGCTGATCCAGGCCGAGAAGAAGGCCGTGGCCGAGATCAAAGTGGTCGACGAGCCGGTGACGGTGGTGATCTCCAGCAAAGGCTGGGTGCGCTCGCGCAACAACCACGGACACGAAGCGGGCAGCTTCGCGTTCAAGGCGGGCGACGGTTTGTACGGCACGTTCGAGTGCCGCACGGTGGACACGCTGATCGTCTTTGGCAGCAACGGCCGGGTGTACTCGGTCGCGGTGGCCAGCCTGCCTGGAGCGCGTGGCGACGGTCAGCCCATC
>JBBRFR010000418.1:0-3371 GCA_038241485.1 Burkholderiales bacterium | reverse complement strand
CGCCACGGTGCCGCCGAGTCGCTTGCACCCAGCAGTTGCAAACCCACCAGAGTCGAACCCAGCCCCACGGCAGCCGGCACCCAGCGGGTGGCGCTCACCTTACGCGGGTCAAGCCAGGCCAAGGTGGCCATCGCTGCGACCACGGCCAGAGCCCACACCGCGAGTTCGAGCGCCAGGGAGTGGCCTCGCCCAAACCCGGCCGCTTCGACCGGGCCCGAAAAAACGTGAACCACCCAGATGCCAGTGCCCAGGCTGAGGCCCGACCCGAGCAGGCGCCGCGCCGAGCTGCGCAGGCTGTTGGCCCAGGCGCGCTCCATCCACGCCAGGCCCAACAGGGCCGACAAACCGCCCGCAGCCAGGCTCAGCAAAACCCAAAGGCTGGCGGCAAAGATCCGGTCGAGGTGAGCGTCCATGGCTGGGTCAGGCGCGGTCGTTGGGCGATCTTGTTGTCATCCAGTGGATGTCGACGCCTGGAGCTGGGACTTGAGTATGGCAAGCCCGGTGTTCGCGCAAGAACAATCTCGGCGCAAGAGATGCGCCAGATTTCACGCCACGGGGGCGCGTGAGGCTAACCGGGCGTCAGCGAGCCTTCGCTGCCACTTCCTCGATGGTCAACAAGGTGGCGCCGTAGGTCGACTCGCAGGGAGTGCCTGCTGGGCAAACGGCCTTGCCCACAAAGGGGCTCTCACTGCCGGTGCGTGCGGCCCACAGCTTTTCGGCCAGCACCAGGTCGTACTCGGGGATTTCTTCGTTCGCCTGCCGCAAGCCGGCTTGCGCAAAATCGCGCGGCTGGCGCGACACCATGGTCACGATGTGGTTGGTGCCCGGTGGCCCGCCGGCCGTGATGTTCCAGCTCTTGCGCGGCAACAGCATCTCTTGATTGGCCTCGATGCGGTTGTTTTTGTCGAGCGCGTTAGGGAACAGCAGGTACATGTGCCCCTTGTCGGTGCCGGCAAAAAACACATACACATAGCCGGCTTCAGACGACTTGACGCGGAACTGCAGCTTGTCGCTGCCGATGGTCAGGGTCGACTTGTCGGCGAGTGCGTTCACGCCGAGCAGCGGGTCAGCACGGCGCACGATGTTTTGCATGGCGGTGACGATGCCAAAGGGCTCGGCCGGCGGCGGCGGCTTGGCGGGCTCGACTTGAGTTGCTGGCGGTGAAGCAGGCGGCAAGAGCTGCTCGGTGCTGCCGTTGTGCGCCACAGGGGGCGTGGGCACCTCGGACTTGTTCTTGATGCCAAACCACCAACCCGCGCCGGCCAGCGCCAGCAAGGCCAGACCGCTGGCCGCCCAAAGACCGGCGCGTGACGGCGGCGACGCCGCGTCGGGGTTGAGCAGCTTGAAGGGCGGGACGGGCTGCACCGGAGGGTGCGGCGTGGCGACGGGTGGTTTGGGCGGCGGCGGCGCCGGTGGTGTCGGCGCCACCATCACTGTGGCGTCATCGGTCGCAGGCGTGAGCACGGTAGGTGCATCGGCCAGTTGCGGCCGCGCCTGTGTCGGCGTGCCCAGGCCGAAACTGAACAAGGCACGCAGCGCCGCCATGTCTTGCGGGCGGTTCTCGGGACGCACCGACAAACCCTTGTCGACCGCCGCCAGAAACTCGGCGCTGTAGTGCCCCGCCCCAACCTGCGCGGCCGGCACCATGTCATCGCTCACCATGCGGCTCACCGAGGGCAGCGGCGCGCGGCCGGTGATGGCGGCGTAAAGCACGGCCGACAAGGCGTACACATCGGTCCAGGCGCCCTGCTTCATCGAGGTCGATTCGGCGTATTGCTCGATCGGGGCGTAACCCGATTTCAAGATGACGGTGAGCGCCTGCGTGGCGTCGCTGATCACTCGGCGGGCGGCGCCGAAGTCGAGCAACACCGGGCGCATCACCTGCGGGCGGCCGAGCTGGGTGGCTTGCTGGTTGAGCAGCAAAATGTTGTCGGGCGCGATGTCGCGGTGGTAGCAGCGCTCGTGGTGCATCAGCTCCAGCGAGTCGATGACCGGGTGCAGCAGCGAGAGCAACCAGGCTTCTTCGGGCTGCGCGCCGTGTTCGGTCAGCCACTGCTTGAGCGTGGGGCCCTGGTAGTAGGGCATCACCATGTAGGCGGTGCCGTGCTGCTCCCAGAACCGATACACCTTCACCAGCGAGGGGTGGTCGAAAGCGGCGAGTAGCTGCGCTTCATTCACGAAGCTGCGCAAGCCCAGCTCGAAGGTTTCACGGTGGCGTGCCGAGCGCACCGACACCTGGTGGTCGGCCGCCCGCGTGGCGAGCGACGAAGGCATGTACTCCTTGAGCGCAACCACGCGGCCGAGCTGGGTGTCGCGCGCCAGGTAGACGATGCCGAAGCCGCCCTCGCCGATCAGCCCCTCGATCACGTATTCCTGGAGGCGGTGACCCAGCGGCAGCGTGTTGCCGCTGCCGTCGATCTCGATGCCACCGCCAACGGCGGTGCGGGTGCCCATGTCGAGTGTTTCAGTCTTGGGAGGAACGGGGGAACTCACCAACGACCCTCCAGCAACTCTGAAAAATGTTGAGCGGTGGGCAAACCTTGCGACACGCTCAAGCTGTTGTCGGGCGACTCGGCATGGTCGGGCCACCAGAGGCTGTGGCCGGCAAAGCCTTGCAACGTGTTGCCCACCAGCAGCCCCTGCGCCCAGGTCAACAACGACGAAGCGCCGGGCAGAGTGTGCCTCACGCGGCCGGGCAGCTGGCTGGCGCTGGCCGGCGGCAGGTAGGCGCTGTCGGCGGCCACGGGTGCGCGTGACAGGGTGGATTCAAAATCTTCCAGCGTGGCACCGGGCTGCAAGGTGCCGAGCGCAGCGGCACCCAGGTGGCCATACCAGGCTTGCAAGGCGTTCAGGCCATCGGCCGTGGCCGGCAGTGCCGCAGCGGGGCGTGCGATCAAGAGCGGGAAATAGCGGCCGACCTTGTCAACGCTGGGCATCATCACGCCCAGCCACCACTGCTGACCTTCCCCACCTGGGAGCAAACCCGGCGCCCAGGCAAAACGCCAAATCGGGCCAGTGAGGTAGACGTCGAGCCAGCGCTCGCCGAGCTGCGCGCGGCTCTGCTCCACCCCGCTTGCGAGCCAAGCATCGCAGGCATCGACAAAGCCTTGCGGCAAACGGCGGCTGGCGAAGTCGCCGAGCACGGGCATCTTGCCGTACCAGCCGGGCGCCTCGACGCCCGTACCTTCGAGCAGTTGCAGCAGGGTGTTCTCGTTCATGACGGCCGTGCTTGGGTGGGTTTTTTTAACGCCCCCGTCCCACACCGAAGGTGCCCGTTCGAAGCCACAACCGTCTCCACAGTCACAACTTCCCAGGGCATGAGAACTGCACCAGTTCAGGCAAGCGGAAGGGGTTGCGCACGCTGCTGGTGG
>JBBRFR010000417.1:0-3379 GCA_038241485.1 Burkholderiales bacterium | reverse complement strand
CTTGGCATAGGGGACCAGCAAGTCCGAAACATGCGCTTGCAGCTTCGCGAGCCAGGCGTCGAGATCGCCCTGCGGCCCGGTATTGAAGCCCTGCCCCCAATCGACCGCCTCGTACCCCAGCGATCGACAGTGATCACACAGCGTCGCTACCGATGACCCGTTCGCGCCCAGGCCCGGAAAGATGACGACAGGGTGCCCGTCACCCGGCGGCTGCTGGCGACTCTTGCCCAGCATGTGCCATGCAAGTTCGATCGCTGCGCGAAAGGGCTCTGCACCGAGCAGAGCGAGCGAGGGACTTTGCACCGACAGGGCGGGAGGGTGGGTGATGGCGTGGCGCATGAAAGAAGGTGGAAGGGTAGTCAAGGGCAGCTTGAGGCCTTCACGAAAACTCATCTGTCTGTTAGCGCACGCAAGGCGCCGCCGATCAGAAACCACCAGAACACAAACGTGCAGCCGGCGAACCTGGCACCACGCCTCCCGGAGGTTGCCGACATCACTTGTGCTTCAGGCCAAACCCGCCATCACCTTGTCGAGCGTGATCGGGTAGTCGCGCACCCGCACACCGCAGGCGTTGTAGACGGCGTTTGCCAGCGCTGCGCCGGCACCGCTGATGCCGAGTTCGCCCACGCCCTTGATCTTCAGCGGGTTGGTCTTGTCGTCAACCTCGTCGAGAAACACCGCCTCGATGTGCGGGATGTCAGCGTGCGAAGGCACGTGGTAACCCGCTAGGTCGTTGTTGACGAAGTAGCCGTAACGCGGGTCGATCACCGCCTCTTCGTGCAGCGCTGCCCCCACGCCCCAGATCATGGCGCCGGTGGCCTGGCTGGTGGCCGTTTTTATGTTCAAGATGCGACCGGCCGCGAAGACGCCCAGCATGCGCCGCAGGCGCACCTCGCCGGTGTCGGCGTCCACCGCCACTTCGGCAAAGTGAGCGCCGTAAGCCTGTTGCGAAAACTGGCTTGTCATCGCCCCGGGTTTGATCTCGCCATTGGCTTGCAGCCCCAGCGTGCCGGCCAATGCGCCCAGGGTCTCGCTCTTGCCCGCAGCCGAGACACGGCCGTGCGCGAACACCGCCACAGCCGGCTCCACGCCCAGGCGGCGCGCGAGGCTGGCGCGCAGGTTGAGGCAGGCGTCGAACAGGCCCGAGCCGGCGCTGGCGGCGCCGAACGATCCGCCGGAACCCGGCGTCTCCGGGAAGTCGCTGTCGCCGAGCAGCATGCGCACCCGGTCCATCGGCAAGCCCATCATCTCGGCGGCGATCTGTGTGAACACGGTGTAGCTGCCGGTGCCGATGTCGGTCATCGACATGCGCACCGTCAGCAGGCCCTGCTTGTCGAGCGCGACACTGCATTTGGACGGCAGCAGCAAGTTGCCGCGGGTGGCCGCGGCCATGCCCATGCCGACGAGCCAGCGGCCTTGCCGCGTCTGCCCCGGCCGAGCTTGGCGTTCGTGCCAGCCGAAACGCTGCGCGCCTTGGCGCATGCAGGCCACGAGCTGGCGCGACGAATACGGCACCTGCTTTTCGGGGTCGAGTGCGGGTTCGTTGCGCAGCCGCAGTTCGAGCGGGTCGAGCGCCAGCTTCTCGGCCAGCTCGTCCATCGCCTGCTCCAACGCCAGCAGGCCCACGGCTTCTCCGGGCGCGCGGGTGGAGTCGGCCACCGGCAGGTCGAGCTTGAGCAGGCGCTGTGTGGTCAGCCGGTTCGGCGCCGCGTACAGCGTGCGCGTGGCCATCACGGTCGGTTCACAGAAGTTGTCGAAGCGCGCGCAGTGTTGCCAGGCATCGTGGCCAATGGCGGTGAGCCGCCCATCGGCCGTGGCGCCAAGTCGCACGCGCTGCACGGTCTGGCTGCGGTGGGTGGTGAAGTGGAACATCTGCTGGCGCGTCAGCGCAGTTTTCACCGGGCGACCGAGCTGCCGCGCGGCCAGCGCCGACAGCATCACGTCACCGTACACCGGCAGCTTGCCGCCGAAACCGCCACCGATGTAGCGGCTGACGATGCGCACCTTGTCGGGCGCGATCTGCAGGGTGTTGGCCACCGCCTTCTGCGCACTCTCGAGCAACTGCGCTGCGCAGTGGATGTGCACGCGGCCGTCTTTCCAGTAGGCCAGCGTAGCGTGAGGCTCCATTTGCGCGTGGATGTGGAACGGCGTGGTGTAGGTGGCGTCTACCTGCACCGCGGCGGCCGCGAAGGCGCCGGCGAAATCGCCGACGGCGCTGTCGGTCTTGGCCCCGTCCTCGCCGGCATCGTCGGGCGGCTTCTCGGCCTGCGCCAGCTTCGGCTCAAGTTCGTAGTCGCCCGGCTCGGCGGCATACCGCACCTTGACGAGTTGCGCTGCCGCGCGCGCCTGCTCGAAGGTTTGTGCCACCACGAAGGCCACCGCCTCGCCGTGGTAACGAATGCGCGTGCTGCCCAGCTGCGGCGTGGCGCGCGAGAAGCGGTCTTTGGCGTCGAGCGGCCCCCAGGCGGCCTGCTTGGGCGCGTTGTGATGGGTGTAGACCAGCAGCACGCCGGGGGATTTTTCGGCCGCGCTGGCATCGATCTCGGCCACGCTTCCCTTGGCGATGGTGGCGCCGACGATGAAGCCGCAGGCCGGGTCGTTGGCCTCGCGCACTTCGTAGGCGTAGGGCGCCTGCCCCGTCACCTTCAGGCGGCCGTCAACGCGGTCGACCGGCCGGCCGATCAGGCCCTGGCGGTTGTCGTCGATGGCATTGCGCGGGGCGGGCTGGTTCATGTCCATGGTCGTGTTCCTTCAGCGTGAGGTCAGGAACCGGCCGCTTCGCTCACCGCTTGGGCCAATGTGGCGGACAGCGTGCGGCGCAAGAGCGTGATCTTGAAGTCGTTGTGGCCGTGCCCGCGCGCGCCCGTCAGCAAGGCGTTGGCCGAGGCCGTGACCGCCGCGCCGTTCAGTGCCGGCGACACGATGGCCCCGCTCAGCGCGGCCTCGGCCGCTTCCAGGCGCCAGGGCTTGTGCGCCACGCCGCCGCAGGCCACACGGGCCGAACGAATGCGGCCGCCGGCCACGTCGACGATGGCCGCAACCGACACCAGCGCAAAGGCGTAAGACGCGCGGTCGCGCACCTTGCGGTACACATGCCGGCCGCGCACCGGTGCGGGCAGCGTCACGGCGGTGATCATCTCGCCGGGCTGCAGCGCGGTTTCGATGTGCGGCGTGGTGCCAGGCAAGCGGTGGAAATCGGCGATGGGGATGACGCGTGCGCTGCCGTCTGCGCGCAGCGTTTCTACCTTGGCGTCGAGCACGCGCATGGCCACGGCCATGTCGGAAGGATGTACGGCAATGCATGCCTCGGCGTCAGTAACTTCAGCAACTCCAGCAACTTCAGCAACTTCGGGAACTTCGAGAACTTCCTTGCTGTCGG
>JBBRFR010000416.1:0-3386 GCA_038241485.1 Burkholderiales bacterium | reverse complement strand
GGCGGTGTGACTTGCGCCAACAGCTCGGCCAGCTCGATGGCCGGCGGCGTGGCGGTCTGGAAGAAGGAGTTGTAGAAGGGCAGGGTCTTGAGCTGCTTCGTCGCCGCGTCGATCAGCTCTTGCTGGCCGTAGCCGACGTTCACGCACCACAGGCCCGACATCGCGTCCAGGATCTTGTGGCCCTCGCTGTCCCAGAGGTAGATGTTGTCGGCCTTGGTGATGACGCGCGAGCCCTTCTTGGCGAGCGACTTGAAATCGGTGAAGGGGTGCAGGTAATGCGCCGTATCGGCGGCTTGCCAGTCTTGGGTGGTTCTTGTCATGTGAGGTTGCTCGCAGAGAAAAAGCCCGTTCGGGCTGAGGTATCGAAGCCTTGTTCGGCCTGCGCAGGGCTTAGATACCTTAGCCCGAACGGTGTGTGTGGCGTGACAAGCGTCAAACGTGCAAAAGCAGGTGTTCGCGCTCCCACGGCGAGATGACTTTCATGAACTCGTCGTGCTCGATCTCCTTGACCTCGGAGTACACCGTGATGAAGGGTTTGCCGAGCACGTCGTGCAGGTCTTTTTCATCGGCCAGCCAGCCCAGCGCTTCGCTCAGTGAGCGTGGCAGCTGGTATTCGGACAGGTAGGCGTCGCCCTTGCATTCGGCCGCCGGTTCGATGCGGTTTTTCATGCCGAGGTAGCCGCAGGCGAGGGTGGCGGCCAGCGCAACGTAGGGGTTCGCGTCGGCGCCGATCACGCGGTTTTCAATGCGCCGTGCGGCCGGCGTGGCCACCGGCGAGCGGATGCCCACGGTGCGGTTGTCGGTGCCCCACTGGATGTTGATGGGCGCCGCGGTCGAGCGCGCGAGCCGCCGATACGAGTTCACATACGGCGCAAACAGCGCCATCGCCGCTGGCGTATACCGTTGCAGGCCGCCGATGTACCAGAAGAACTCCTTGCTCGGCGAGCCATCGGGGTTGCTGAAGATGTTTTTGCCCGTGGCCTTGTTCAAGATGCTCTGGTGCACGTGCATCGAGCTGCCCGGCTCGTTGGCCATGGGCTTGGCCATGAAGGTGGCATACATCTCGTGGCGCAAAGCGGCCTCGCGGATGGTGCGTTTGAAGAAGAACACCTCGTCGGCCAAGCCCAGCGGGTGGTCGTGGAAGAAGTTGATCTCCATTTGGCCCGCGCCCACCTCGTGGATGAGGGTGTCGACGTTGAGTTCCATCTGCTCGCAGTAGGCGTAGACGTCTTCGAACAGCGGGTCGAACTCGTTCACCGCGTCGATGGAATAGGCCTGGCGCGAAGTCTCGGCGCGGCCGCTGCGCCCCTTGGGCGGGCGCAACGGGATGTTGGGGTCGGAGTTGCGCTCGATCAGGTAAAACTCGAGCTCGGGCGCGACCACGGGTTCCCAGCCTTCGGCCGCGTAGAGGTTGCAGATGTTGCGCAGCACCGAGCGCGGCGCGTAGGGAATCATCTTGCCGTCGCGGTCGAAGCAGTCGTGAATCACCTGTGCCGTGGGGTCGACGGCCCAGGGCACGATGCGCACGGTGCTGGGGTCGGGGCGCAGGTGCATGTCGCGGTCGGTTGCGTGGATCACGTCGTAGTACGGGCCCTCTTCAGGGAACTCACCCGTCACTCCGATGGCCACAACGGCCTCGGGCAGCCGCATGCCGCGGTCTTCAGTGAATTTTTCGCGCGGCAAGATCTTGCCGCGGGCCACGCCGGTGAGGTCGGGCACCAGGCACTCGATCTCGGTCACGCGCCTGTCGTTGAGCCATTGCTCCAGGTCGCTGAAATTGAAGTTGTTCTTGTCCACCATCACATCACCTGTTTCGGGTTATTTCGGGAGTGCACCGTGCCGGGTGCCGGGCCGCCCCAAGCTGGACGGCGCCCCTCGGGGGCAGGTGCGAAGCGATCGGGGGGGCACTATCGGTCAGGGTCGTGGTGGGGCTCTCGGTGGTTGCGGAAGGTTTGACAGGCGGCGCCGAAAGCCTTGAACAGCTTCACCGAAATCGGGTTGTGCGCGGCTTGCCACTCGGGGTGCCATTGCACACACAGGTTGAACGCCCGGGCTTCGGGCATCGAGAACGCCTCGACCAGGCCATCGGGCGCCCGTGCTTCGATGCGCAAGCCCGGCGCGAGCTTCTTGACACCCTGGCCGTGCAACGAATTCACCTGAAACTCGGGCTGGGCGACGATGGAAGAGAGCAGCCCGCCCGCCTCGACATGCACTTCATGCGCAAATGCGTATTGCGATTCGACCGGGCCTTCGGCGCTGCCGCGGTGGTCACGTTGGCCCGGTACTTCTTGCACGGCCTGATACAGGCTGCCGCCCAACGCGACGTTCGCTTCCTGGAAACCGCGGCAAATGGCGAAGAGCGGTATGCCGCGCTGCAACGCACGCGGGATCAGCGGCAGCGTCCAGGCGTCGCGGTCGATGTCGAGTGGCAGAGTGGTGTCGTGAACCTCTTCGCCGAAGTGGCTGGGGTGCACGTTGGAAGGCGAGCCGGTGAGCAGCACACCGTCGGCGTGGTCGAGCAGCTCGTCGACTTCAGTCGTGTACATAAAGGGCACGATGAGCGGCAGGCAGCCTGCCAGGCGAACCGCGTCGATGTACTTCTTGCCGGCGACGTGGAAGGGGTGCTGCCCGATCAAGCGGTTGCAGGCGGGGATCAACACAACCGGCTTTTGGTGTACCGGCGTAGGCGCAGAGGAGGCGTTCATTGGGCTTGCTGTACTGCGGTTTTTGGCCGCTCGCACACTGGGCTTTTTGTATACCGTTTGTGAGCAATGAGTGTGCCCGGCTTATGGCCGAAGTCAACCTCGGCCAAGCAAGTTGCATGGGCATCAGAGCATGTCGCGCAGTTGGTAGTAAGCCATGCCAAGCACGAGCGCGGGTGTTCGCAGCAGTCGCCCACCCGGGAAGTTGCGATGCCGAATGCGCGCGAAGGTGTCAAAACGCTCTGCGTTGCCGGCGATGGCTTCGGCCACCAGCTTGCCGGCCAGGCCGGTGAGCGCCAGGCCGTGGCCCGAGAAGCCTTGCAGGTAGTACACGTTGGCGCTGAGGCGCCCAAAATCGGGCGCGCGGTTCATCGAGATGTCAACGAAGCCACCCCAGGCGTACTCGATCTTGGTGTTGGCCAGCTGCGGGAAGCTGCGCGCCATGCGCCGCTGCATGCTGGCCGCCAGGTTCATGGGCGTGGCGGTGCTGTAGCTCACACGCCCGCCGTAGAGCATGCGGTGGTCGGCCGTGGGGCGGAAGTAGTCGAGCACGAAGTTGGTGTCACACACCGCCGAGCGCGAAGGGATCAACGAATGCAGCACCGCCGGTTCGATGGCTTCGGAGGCCACGATGTAGGTGCCGACCGGCATGATGCGGGCGCTGAGCGTCGGCGCGAGGCCCTG
>JBBRFR010000415.1:0-3396 GCA_038241485.1 Burkholderiales bacterium | reverse complement strand
GGTGTTCCTGCTGCCCTACCAGCAGGCCTCGCAGTCGGGGGCTTTGTATGCGCTGCTCAACCACGGCCGGTTTTTCATTTGCAGCGACGTGGGTGACCTGGGCGCGTTCATGCGCCGCCATGGCCTGGAGGGCCTGCTGCTGAAAGACCGCGGCGCGGCCTCGGTAGAGCAGTGCCTGGCGTTTCTGAGCGCCAACCGGGCAGCCGTGGCCGAGGCCTTCGGCCGCGCCCAGCAGGCGCTGCGTTGGGGGCCGCTGCTGGAAGAGGCGGGGCAGGCCTACGGCACCCGGTAGCCCCCGAGGCGGGTGCGACAATCGCACTCCTTTTGACGGATGCAACCTCAGCAGATCGCAACCCATTCGGGCTGAGGTATCGAAGCCTCGCGCTGCCCTTCGACTTGCCCTGTCCTGAGGTACCGAAGGGTCAGGGCGAACGGTAGGGTTCGCAGCACATCCATTCAAGCCACAAGACAAGACGAATCGCGCATGAAAAAAATCGTCAAGGCCGCGCTCGCCAGCGCCGGTTGGGAACTGGGCCGCACGGCCGACCGCCAGGCCGAGGCGCTGGCCGACCTCTCACCTGCCGACCGCGAGATCGTGGCCCGCGTCGAGCCCTTCACCATGACGAGCCTGGAGCGCCGCGCCAGCCTGCTGGGGGCGGTGGACCACATCGTCAAACACCGCATTGCCGGCGACATCGTCGAGTGCGGTGTCTGGCGCGGCGGCAGCATGATGGCCGTGGCGCTGGCGTTGATGGCGCGTGGTGACACCTCGCGCCAGCTCTACCTCTACGACACCTTCGAAGGCATGAGCGAGCCGACTGACGCCGACAAGGCACTGAGTGGCGAGTCGGCACAAACCCAGCTGGAGCGCACCGACCGCGACCACGCGCTGTGGGCGGTGGCAAGCTTCGACGACGTGCACGCCAACCTCTCGTCGACCGGCTACCCGGCCGAGAACATCCACTACGTCAAGGGCAAGGTCGAAGACACCATCCCCGGTACGCTGCCCACGCAGATTGCCTTGCTGCGTCTGGACACCGACTGGTACGAGTCGACCCGCCACGAACTGAATCACCTCTACCCGCTGCTGTCGCGCAACGGCCTGCTAATCGTTGACGACTACGGCCATTGGCAAGGGGCGAAGCAGGCGGTCGACGAGTACTTTGCCAACAGCGCCGAGCCGGTGTTTTTGCACCGTGTCGATTACACCGCTCGCCTCTTGGTCAAGCGCGACTAGGCATGACGGCGCAGCCGCGGCTCTTGCACTCCCTGCCCGCGGTGTACGCCGCCGCAGCGCTGCGCCTGTTGCTGCCGCTGCTGGTGTTGCCGCTGATGGCCTCGCGCCTGGGCGCGCAAGAGTTTGGTCGCCTGAGCTTCGTGCTGGTGTGGGCCAGCCTGCTGTCGATGGTGGTTGAAGGCGGCTTCCTCGCCGCGGCCACGCGACTGGCGGTTGCAGCCGATGCACCCCGCCGCTGGCAGATTGCGCAGCAGGTGTTCACCGCACGCTGTGTGTTGAGTGTGCCGGCGGCGCTGTTGTCGGTGGTGGCGGTGCAGGTCGCCGGCCAGGCCGGCCACACGCTGGTGGACACGCTCACCATGGCCGCATTGGCGTGTTCGTTTGGCTGGCCGGCCACCTGGTACCTGCAGGCCACCCAGCAGCTCAACCGCTGGGCGCGTGTCGAGTTGGTCGTCTACGCGCTGTTGATCGCCGCTTGCTGGGCATTCGCCCACAGCGTGACGAGCTATTTGCTGATGCAGCTGACGGCCTCCACGGTGCTGGCCTGGCTGGGCTGGCGCTGGCTGCGCCGCGATCTGACGCAGGCGCAGGGCTTGTGGGCACGGCCGATGCTGGGCGAGGGCCTGCGACTGGGCTGGACGATGATGCCGGTGTCCATCGCCGGGGCGGCGTATTCGTTTGCGCTGCCGGCGGCGGCGTCGTTGCAGATGAGCAAGGCCGACCTCGGCACCTACTTCATGGCCGACCGCTTCGTGCGCGCCGTGCTCAACGCCGCCGAGCCGGTGTTTGCGGTGGTCTACCCGCGCATCGTCACGCTGTTCAAGACCAGTGCCGCAGCGGCCCTGCGTTATGCAGCGGCCTGGAGCGTGGGTGGGGTGCTCGTCGGTGCGCTCTTGTTTGCGTTGGGCGTGCTGAGCTGGCAGGCCATCGAGCCCTTGTTGCTGCCACGCGCGGGTGCCATCGACCTGCCGAGCCTGCGTGCCGCGATGTTGATTCTGGGAGGCTTGCTGCCGCTGCTGCTGGGCTGGAAGTTCATCGGCTACTGGATGCTCGGCAGCGGCCGCTACGACACCGCCTACCGCGCCTGCGTGGTCGTGGGCGGCATCGCCGGTGTGGTCGGCGCGGCCACCTGGGGCGGTGCGGCCGGTGCGAGCGGCCTGGCCTGGGTGGCGCTCGGCGTCGAGTTGATCGTGATCGTGGTGGCGGTGGGCGGCATGCTGCTCACCCGCCGCTGAACCTAAGGAAAACCGGGTGGGCATTGACATCCACAACCTCAACCTGCTGGCCCATGCGCAAGACCTGGGCGTGAGCTTCGAGCGCACGCTGGCGATCGGCCGGCAGGCACTTTTCATCGAGCCCTTCGAGCTGGAAGCGCACCGCCGTTTGCGTGGCCTGCCGCCGCTCCATGAACCCGCTTCGGTGCCCGGCCAGCCGCGTTATTTCGAGCCTTTGATGCAGCAGTGGCTGCAGGCCGGCGCGGCCGAGTCGGTGGATGCGTCGGCCTACGAAAACGCCACCCATATTCATGACATGAACTTGCCGTGGCCTGCTGGCGCCAAGCAGTTGGGCCAGTACGACGCGGTGCTCGACTACGGCTGCCTGGAGCATGTCTTCAACTTCCCCGTGGCCTGGCGCAACTGTGTGGACCTGTGCCGTGTGGGCGGGCACATCTTTCACTCGCTGCCGGCCAACAACCTGTCGGGCCACGGCTTCTACCAGTTTTCACCCGAGCTATTCTTCAACCTCTACCAGGCGCAAAACGGCTTCGAGCTGCGCGGCCTGTGGTTTGCGATCAAGGGCGACCGCCTGCACTGGTGGAAAGTGGCCAACCCGATAGACGTGAAGCGCCGCGTCAACCTGTGCAACAGCCACGAGGTCTACATGCTCGTCATCGCTCGCAAGCTGCGTGAGACGGGGCCGCTGCCCGCGCCGCAGCAGTCGGACTACGCCCAGGCCGAATGGGTGCAGGGGCCGTCGGCTGCTGCCAACGCAGCGTCGCCCAGTGCACGCCAGGCGCTGGTGCGGCGCTTCGCTCAATGGGGCTGGATCGACGCCCTGCGTGCCGGCCGCGAGCGCCTGCGCGCCGTGCAGCGCAGTAGGCTCAGCCTGCCCGCGCCCGACTACCAGCGTGTCGACGTGCATTCGCTCATCCAGCAAAG
>JBBRFR010000414.1:0-3408 GCA_038241485.1 Burkholderiales bacterium | reverse complement strand
TGGGTCGATTCGGCCCAACTGGGCAAGGCCAAGCGCATTGACGACGCGCGGGGGCGCTACGTCGAGTTCTGCAAGAGCACCTTCGGCAACGACCTGTCGCTCAAAGGCCTGAAGATCGTGATCGACGCGGCCCATGGCGCGGCATACCAGACCGCGCCCGAGGTATTCCATGAGCTGGGCGCCGAGGTCGTGCGCATCGGCTGCAGCCCCGACGGGCTCAACATCAATGCGGGTTTTGGTGCCACCTCGCCGGCCGAGCTGGTCAAGGCAGTGCAGGAACACGGCGCCCACTACGGCGTGGCCCTCGACGGTGACGCCGACCGCCTGCAGCTGGTCGACTCGAACGGCCGGCTCTACAACGGCGACGAACTGTTGTACGTGATGGTGGCTGACCGCCTGGCCCAAGGGCAGCGTGTTCCGGGCGTCGTGGGCACACTGATGACCAACATGGCGGTTGAACTGGCGCTGAAGGCCTGCGACATCGAATTCGTGCGCGCCAAGGTGGGCGACCGTTATGTGCTGGAAGAACTCGCTTCGCGCGGCTGGTTGCTCGGCGGAGAAGGCTCGGGCCACCTGCTGGCGCTGGACAAGCACACCACCGGCGACGGCACCGTGAGCGCCTTGCAGGTGCTGCAAGCCGTCAGCCGAAGCGGCAAGTCACTGGCCGAGTTGCTGGCGCCGGTGACGCTGTTCCCGCAGGTGTTGATCAACGTGCGCCTGCAACCCGGGCAGGACTGGAAGGCCGCCCCCGGCCTGGCTGAAGCGCAAGCCCAAGTGCAGCGTGATCTTGCCGACAGTGGGCGGCTGCTGATCCGGGCCTCGGGCACTGAGCCGCTGGTGCGGGTGATGGTCGAGGCGCGTGATGCCGCCCTGGCCCAGGCCTGCGCACAACGGCTGGCCCAGCTGTTCCGTACATGATGGCGTTTGTGACAAAAGCATGACGCCCATGTGACCGTCACAGAGTGTTCGCATGTGTCACGCCGGTGTCACATACGACTTTTACAGTCGCGGCATTCCATCAGCCCGCTCACTGGAAAGGTGCACACATGAACACATCCCCCATTCGATTCGCAAGCGTCTCCATCGCCCTCGGCTTGGCCAGCAGCGCAGCCCTCGCACAAGACGTGACGGGCGCCGGCGCCTCGTTCCCCGCCCCGCTTTACGCCAAATGGGCCGACTCTTACAACAAGGCCACCGGCGCGCGTATCAACTACCAGTCGGTCGGCTCGGGCGCCGGCCTGAAGCAGATCCGCGGCAAGACGGTCGACTTCGGTGCCTCCGACATGCCGCTCAAGGATGACGAGCTGCAAAAAGATGGTCTGGTTCAGTTCCCGACCGTCATCGGCGGTGTGGTTCCGGTAGTCAACATTGCAGGCATCAAGCCAGGCCAGATCAAGCTGACCGGCCAGGTTCTTGGCGATATCTACCTCGGCAAGATCACCAAGTGGAACGATGCAGCGCTGACCGCGCTGAACCCCGGCGTGCCGCTGCCCGATGCGGCGATTTCGGTGGTGCGTCGTGCTGACGGCTCGGGCACCAGCTTCATCTTCACCAACTACCTGTCGAAGGTGAACGAGGAGTGGAAGACCAAGGTCGGTGAAGGCGCGGCCGTCAACTGGCCCACCGGCGCGGGAGGCAAGGGCAACGAGGGTGTGGCTGCGTTCGTGGGGCGCTTGCCTAACTCGGTCGGTTACGTCGAGTACGCCTACGTCAAGCAGAACAAGATGACCTATACCTTGTTGAAGAACAAGGACGGCAACTTCGTGGCTCCCGATGACGCCAACTTCAAGGCCGCCGCGGCGGGCGCTGACTGGAACAAGACTTTCTATCAGGTGCTGACGGAGCAGCCGGGCAAGGACTCGTGGCCGCTGACGGGTGCAACCTTCATCATGATGCACAAGGCGCAAGACAAGCCTGCCCAGGCTGCGGCTTCGCTGAAGTTTTTCGAGTGGGCCTTTATCAACGGCGACGGCGCCGCCGCGGAACTGGAGTACGTGGCACTGCCCGATGCGGTGAAGAACCTGGTACGCAAGCAGTGGGGCGAAATCAAAGACGCCTCGGGCAAACAAGTCGCTTTCAAGTGATCGTCAACAAGCGCTGATCGACCGCGGTGGTGCCTCGGGAGGGGCCCACCGCTTGCCATTTCGGAGGGGCCGTGGCCGCTACACTTCCTGCATCTCATTACGAGCCGGACAAGATGCAACGCTCTGACCCGCTCGGGCGCCCCCCGCAGGCCCGGCGTTCCGCGCCTTGGGCCGATACGATCTTCTCGGTGCTGGCGCATGGCGCCGCCATCCTGACCCTGCTGCTGCTGGCCGGCATCATCGTTTCCCTGCTGATCGGCGCTGCGCCGGCGATCAAGGAATACGGGCTGAGTTTCCTTTGGACCAGCGAGTGGGACCCCGTGCAAGACAAGTACGGCGGCCTGGTGATGATCTACGGCACGCTGATGACATCGTTCATCGCTCTGCTGATCGCCGTGCCGGTGAGCTTCGGCATTGCGCTTTTCCTCACCGAGCTGTCACCCGGCTGGCTGCGCCGCCCCTTGGGCATTGCGGTGGAGCTGTTGGCTGCCGTACCGTCCATCGTCTATGGCATGTGGGGCCTGCTGGTGTTCAGCCCGGTGCTATCCACCTACGTGCAGCAGCCGCTGCAAAAGCTGTTTGCTGACGTGCCGGTGCTCAAGACGCTGGTGTCGGGTGCCCCGGTGGGCATCGGCATTCTGTCGGCGGGCATCATCCTGGCCATCATGATCATTCCGTTCATCGCTTCGGTGATGCGCGATGTATTCGACGTGACCCCGGCGATGCTGAAAGAGTCGGCGTATGCGCTGGGCTCGACCACCTGGGAAGGGGTGTTCAAGGTGGTGCTGCCGTACACCAAGTCGGGGGTCATCGGTGCGGTGATGCTGGGCCTGGGTCGAGCGTTGGGCGAGACCATGGCGGTGACGTTCGTGATCGGCAATTTCAACCAGCTCAATTCGCTCTCGTTGTTCGAGGCTGCCAACAGCATCACGTCGGCGCTGGCCAACGAATTCGCTGAAGCCGCACCGGGGCTGCACCAGGCGTCGTTGATCTACCTCGGCCTGATCCTGTTCCTGATCACCTTCGTGGTGCTGTCGCTGTCCAAGCTGCTGTTGTCGCGACTGAAGCGCAACGAAGGAAAGCGCTCATGAGTCTCGCCACGCTCGACGCCGGCCGCATGGCGATGCACAGGCGCCGCAAGCGGGTCAACGTGATGGCACTGGCGCTGTCGCTGTCGGCGATGGCTTTCGGGCTTTTCTGGCTGGCGTGGATCCTGTTCGAAACCGTGCGCCTGGGCATCGGCGGCCTGTCGTTCGCGGTCTTCACCGAGATGACACCGCCACCGCTGGCCGAGGTGGGTGGGCTTTCCAACGCCATTGCCGGT
>JBBRFR010000413.1:0-3416 GCA_038241485.1 Burkholderiales bacterium | reverse complement strand
TGGCGCAGCCGGGCGTTAGCGCGCCGGTTTCTGTGCTGCTGGGGCTGCCGTTGGGGAGCTACTCGGAGGGCTACACGAACTCGACCTGGGGGCTGGACGCAGCCGCAGCGTCGCGCGCGTTGGTCCCGGACCAACCTGGCGCGCTGAGTGGAAACGCCTTTTACCGCTACGACAAACACCACCTGGTACCGTTCGGAGAGTTCATTCCCCCTCTGTTTCGCTGGTTCATCGACTTGATGAGCATCCCGTTGGGCGACTTCAAACGGGGCGCCTTGCCCCAGGCGGCGTGGTCGGTGGCCGGGCAACGGGTGGCGCCCAACATCTGCTACGAAGATCTGTTCGGCGAGGAGCTGGCTGCCTCGTTTCGTGCCCCCGACCTGGCGCCGACGGTCCTGGTGAACCTGAGCAACATCGCCTGGTTTGGCGACAGCATTGCGATCGATCAGCATTTGCAGATTTCGCGCTTGCGCACGCTGGAGCTCGGCCGGCCGATGCTTCGCGCCACCAACACCGGCACCACCGCCGTGATCGACCATCGGGGTGTGGTGACACACGCGTTGCCGCGCCTCACACGCGACCGGCTTGAAGCCAGCGTGGCAGGCCGCAGCGGCACCACGCCCTATGTTCGCTGGACCAGTCGCTGGGGGTTGGCTCCCCTGTGGGTGGCGTGCCTCACCCTGGTGCTGGCGATCGCCTCCACGCGCCAGCGCAGCGGACGCCGCCGCTAAGCGACTGGCATTACCCGGCCCCGTAAAATCTGGCCTTGCGCAGCGCGCCGCCTCGCGGCGGGCCGTTGCCCTTCAGACCATTCCTCATCGGCTCGGGCTTCGCTCGACCTCCTCGCGCATGTTGACCTTCCAGCAAATCATTTTGAAACTCCAGTCGTATTGGGCCGAGCAGGGTTGCGCGCTGCTCCAGCCCATTGACATGGAAGTGGGTGCGGGAACCAGCCACACGGCCACCTTTCTGCGCGCCCTCGGCCCCGAGCCTTGGAAAGCCGCCTACGTGCAGCCCAGCCGCCGCCCCAAAGATGGTCGCTACGGCGAGAACCCCAACCGCCTGCAGCACTATTACCAGTACCAAGTGGTGCTCAAGCCCGCCCCCGCCAACATCCTGGCTCTGTATCTTGGCTCGCTCGAAGCGCTGGGCTTTGATCTGAAGAAAAACGACATCCGGTTCGTGGAAGACGACTGGGAAAACCCCACCCTGGGCGCTTGGGGGCTGGGCTGGGAGGTGTGGTTGAACGGCATGGAGGTGACGCAGTTCACCTACTTCCAGCAAGTGGGGGGTATCGACTGCAAGCCCGCCACCGGTGAGATCACCTACGGCCTGGAGCGCCTTGCGATGTACCTGCAAGGTGTGGACAACGTTGACGACCTGGTGTGGACCGAAAGTTCCGATGGGTCGAAGCTCAGCTACGGCGATGTCTACAAGCAGAACGAAGTGGAGCAGTCCACATACAACTTCGAACACAGCGACGCCGATTTTTTGTTCATTGCCTTTGCCGCGCACGAGAAGCAGGCCAAGCACCTGATCGATCAACAGCTCGCACTGCCCGCCTACGAGCAGGTGCTGAAGTGCGCGCACAGCTTCAACCTGCTGGACGCGCGCGGCGCCATCAGCGTGACCGAGCGCGCCGCGTACATCGGCCGAATCCGCAATCTGGCGCGCAGCGTGGCCCAAAGCTACTACGAGAGCCGCGAACGCCTGGGCTTCCCAATGGCGCCTCGCGAGTGGGTGGCGCAGATGACGAAGAAGGCCGCGTGAGATTGCGCACCGTTTGCTCTGAGCCGATGGTTGGGCTCCTCAATATCCGGGCGAGGGCTCTGATGAGCCCGGCCCGAACGGATCTGGTTTGAAGATGAATGCACAGAATTTGCTCGTCGAATTGTTTGTTGAAGAGCTGCCGCCCAAGGTGTTGAGAAGGCTGGGCGATGCGTTTGCCACCGAGCTCGGTGAGCAACTCAAATTCCAGGGGCTTGCCGCGCCCGATGCTGTCGTGACGGCGTTTGCTTCGCCGCGTCGGCTCGCTGCGCACATCACCGCAGTGGTAGGTCGCGCAGCCGACAAGGCTGTGTCGCAGAAGCTCATGCCGGTGAACGTCGGCCTGGATACCAGCGGCCAACCCACACCGGCGTTGCAGAAGCGCCTGGCCGCGCTGGGTGCCGACCCATCGGCGGTGGCTGGCCTTCGACGTGCAACCGATGGCAAAGCCGAAGCCTTGTTTTACGACAGCGTGGCGCCCGGCACGGAACTCGCGGCAGGCTTGCAAAAAGCGCTGGATGAAGCGCTCGCCAAGCTGCCCATCCCGAAAGTCATGACCTACCAACTGGAGACCGACTGCGAGCTGCCTGGCTGGAGCAGCGTGCAGTTTGTGCGCCCGGCGCATGGTTTGGTGGCACTGCACGGCAGCAAGGTCGTGCCCGTGAAGGTTTTGGGGCTGACAGCAGGCGACACCACGCACGGCCACCGTTTTGAGGCTGCGGTGGAACCGGTGTTTTTGAAAGACGCCGACAGTTACGCCGAGACGCTCTTGCGAGATGGGGCCGTCATCGCTTCGTTTGACGAGCGCCGCTCAGAGATCGTGCGCCAGCTGCAGGCGGCGGCAGTCCGCGTTGGTGACGGCTGCCGGCCGATCGAAGACGAGGCCTTGCTCGACGAAGTCACTGCTCTGGTGGAGCGCCCCAACGTGCTGGTGTGTGAATTCGAAAAGCAGTTCCTAGACGTGCCGCAAGAGTGCCTCATCCTCACGATGAAGGCCAACCAAAAATACTTCCCGCTGCTCGATCCAAAAGGCCTGCTGACAAACCGGTTTCTGGTGGTGAGCAACATCACGCCCAACGATCCGAGCGCGGTGATCGGTGGCAACGAGCGGGTGGTGCGCCCGCGTTTGGCCGACGCCAAGTTCTTCTTCGACCAAGACCGCAAGAAGACGCTGGCCTCGCGGGTCGAAGGTCTGGGCAAGGTGGTTTATCACAACAAGCTCGGCACGCAGGGTGAGCGGGTGGAGCGCGTGCGGGCCATTGCCAAAGCCATCGGTCTGCAGCTTGGTGGTGAGGTGCTCGCTCAAAGCGCCGACACTGCAGCGCAGCTCGCCAAGACCGATTTGCTCACAGACATGGTGGGTGAGTTTCCCGAGTTGCAGGGCATCATGGGTGGTTATTACGCGCGCCACGATGGCCTGTCAGAAGACATCGCCTTCGCGATCGAAGACCACTACAAACCGCGCTTTGCCGGTGACGAGCTGCCGCGCAACCTGACCGGTGTGGTGGTGGCGCTGGCCGACAAGCTGGAAACCTTGGTGGGCATGTTCGGCATTGGGAACCTACCGACCGGGGACAAGGACCCTTTTGCGCTGCGGCGGCATGCGCTGGGGGTGATTCGGATGCTGGTGGAGAAGGATCTTCCGCTCGCGT
>JBBRFR010000412.1:0-3449 GCA_038241485.1 Burkholderiales bacterium | reverse complement strand
GGCGTGTTCGTCGATCGACAGGCATTGCGACTGCATCGCCAGCTCGCGCACCAGAGCGCTGATGGTCGCCTCCTCGCTCATCTGGGCCACCACCTGCGCCCAGCGGTCGCCCAAAGGCGTGGGCGCAAACGTTGCCACCTGGGGTTTGACGGGTGCTGGCTCACGCACCGCCACTGGCACCGCCGGCGCCTCGTCTTCATAAGGCACATCAAGCCATGGAGGCGGCTCGCTCGCGGCGGGTGCGCTCGCACGGGCCACGGGCGCCGGTGCCACCACGGCGGGCCTCGCCGGGGCCGAAATGGGCTTGCTCACCACCGGGGCCACTGCCGACGCTCCGGCCGGCTTGGCCACGGCCGGCGCGCCAGCGCGCTGCGGTGATGTGCCCGCGCCACCGGGGCGAAACGCCAGCATGCGCAACAACACCATCACCAGGCCGCTGTATTCATCAGGCGCCAAGCCCAGCTCGGCGCGACCGTGCAGCACGATGCTGTAGAGAAACTGTGTCTCGTCGGGTGCCAGCAAACCGGCCAAGCGCGCGGCGGTAGGCGCGTCGGGGTCGCTCTCGTCAAGCGCATCGGGCACCGCTTGCAGCACTGCCATCTGCTGCAACAGGGCGGCCATTTCTTCCAGCGTGCCCGTGGCCGACAAACCCAGGCTGCGCAGGCCGTCGACCGCCGCAATCACCGCGGCGCCCTGCCCTGCGGCGAGCGCTTCAACCAGGCGCACCGCATGGCTGCGGTCGACCGCGCCGAGCATCTGGCGCACACCTGCTTCGGTGAGGCTGCCCGCGCCAAAGGCGATGGCTTGGTCGGTGAGCGACAGGGCATCGCGCATCGAGCCCCGTGCCCCACGTGCCAGCAGGCGCAGCGCGCCAGGCTCGGCTTCGATCTTCTCGGCGGCCAGCACGGTGCTCAGGTGCTCTTGCACCGTCTGCGGTGCCATCGGCCGAAGGTTGAACTGCAGGCAACGCGAGAGCACCGTGGGCGGCACCTTTTGCGGGTCGGTCGTGGCCAGCACGAACTTCAGATATTCGGGCGGCTCTTCCAGCGTTTTGAGCATCGCGTTGAACGCGGTGTTCGAGAGCATGTGCACTTCGTCGATCAGGTAGACCTTGAAGCGGCCCACGACCGGCTTGTAAACCGACTGGTCGAGCAGCTGCGAGATTTCTTCAACGCCGCGGTTCGACGCTGCATCAAGCTCCACGTAGTCGACAAAACGGCCGCTGTCGATGTCTCGGCAGGCATCACACACACCACACGGGTGGGCGGTGATGCCGCCGGTGCCGTCAGGCCCGGTGCAGTTGAGCGCCTTGGCCAAAATGCGCGAGACCGAGGTCTTGCCCACACCCCGCGTGCCGGTGAACAAATAAGCGTGGTGCAGGCGCTGCTGCGTGAGCGCATTGGTGAGCGCCTTGACCACGTGCTCCTGGCCGACCAGCGCTTCAAAGTCACGCGATCGGTACTTGCGGGCCAGGACGAGGTAAGACATGGCTTGATTCTACGGTTGCACCACTGAGCCTTCGGGCCGGTGCCGGATAATCTGCGTTTTCCAAATGCGCTGCCCCCGATGAAGACCACGGGTTCCAAAAGAGACGCTGCCACCGACTCCCTGAGCTACGAACAAGCGGGCGTCAACTACGACCTGATCGACCCGCTGAAGGTGGCCGCACAGCGCGCCGCCAAAGAAACCGGTGCCCACCTGCTCGCACATGGCTTCAGTGAGGTGGAAGCCTCGCGCGGCGAGTCGGCCTATGTGGTCGACGTGGGGCCGTTCTACATCGCCTCCATCGTCGAATGCCTCGGCTCCAAGGCCTTGGTGGCCGACGAGATGAAAGCCCTCACCGGCAAGAGCTATTACGACAGCATTGCCCAAGACACCATCGCGATGGCGATCAACGACCTCATCACCGTCGGCGCCACGCCGCTGGTGGTGCAGGCCTACTGGGCCGCCGGCGGCTCCGAATGGTTCTCTGACGCGCAGCGTGCACAAGCCCTGGTCGCAGGCTGGAAGCGCGCCTGCGACGCCTGCAGCGTGGCCTGGGGTGGTGGCGAAACGCCGGCGCTGGCCGGCATCGTGGCCGACGGCCGCATCGACCTCGCGGCCAGCTGCACCGGCCTCATCAACCCCAAGGAGCGTCTGTCGGTGGGCGACAAGCTTGGCCCCGGTGACGCCATCGTGCTGCTCGCCTCCAGCGGCATCCACGCCAACGGCCTGAGCCTCGCGCGCAAGCTGGTCGAGCGTTTGCCGCTGGGTTACCTGACCGAGGTGCAGCCCGGCCTGAGCTACGGTGATGCACTGCTCGCTCCCACCGTGCTGTATTCGCCAGTCACTGAGGCGCTCTACAAGGCCGGCATCACGCCGAACTACTGCGCCAACATCACCGGCCACGGCTGGCGCAAGCTGCTGCGCCACCCGGCGACCCACACCTACCGCATCCACAGCGTGCCCGAGGTCACGCCGGTGCTGAAATTCATTCAGCAACACGCCAAACAAGACGACCAAGAGGCCTACAGCACGCTCAACATGGGTGCGGGTTTTGCGTTGTTCGTGAAGGCCGAAGACGCCGAGCGCACGGTGCAGGTGGCCGAAGCACAAGGCGTGAAGGCCTTGATCGCCGGCCGTGTAGAGGCTGGCCCCAAGAGGCTCATCATCGAGCCGCTGAACATCGAGTTTGGCGACGACGCGCTGCAACTGCGTTGATCTGAACAAGCCCTTTTGGGGACGAGTCGTCAGACTCGTCCCCTACAATCGCCGGCGACGGGCCTCCCCGCATGGAAGCGCGCCCAAACGGGTCAGGTTGGGAACGAAGCAGCCCTAAGCGTTGCAACCAGTGCCGGGGGTAAGGCTCGTCACCCTCCTCCCCCTCAAGACAAAGCCGCAGCCGCGGTTCGGCCCGTCAGGGCGAAGCATTGCATGCGGGTGACAGCGCTCGCCGGCCCGGGCATCGTCACATCGCCGGGCAGCATGCATGAAGTGCCGCCACGCATCAGGTTGTCCAATACCAACCCGTCTTCATCGTCGAACATCTCGGCGAGAAAGCGATGATCCTGGCCGAACAGCAACGCGCGTGTTGCGGTGTCGCTGCCCAGCAAGATGAGGTATTTGGCGGTGTGCTCGGTGCCATGGCGCTTGATCGGGTTCATGTCTTCTTGGGGATGCTCGCAAACGGGTCGATTTCGGTGCTCACGCACGCTTCGGTTTTTTGGGGGCTGGCACAGCGCGTTCTTTCTGGCGCTGGTAAGCCCTTTCCATGGGCGCACCGCGGTCGGTGTCAACCCGCCCGGCCATCACGTCGTCGTGGGCCTGCTGGATGATGGGCTGCACCTCTGAGCTGGTCTGGCTGTCTGCCGACTCGTCGCGCTCGTGCGGCAAACGAGGCACCGGTTTGTCTTGAATCGACGGGCTGGTGCGCCCTGAGCGCTTCGAGTTCACCGCGCATCTCCAGGGTC
>JBBRFR010000411.1:0-3470 GCA_038241485.1 Burkholderiales bacterium | reverse complement strand
AGCTCAAGTCTGCGGGCCTGCCTTCGGCGGTCTACACGCTCTGACGCCGAGCCATGCAGTGGGTCGATCTGTTTCTCGCAGGTGTTTTGCTGATCTCTGTCATCGTGGGCCTGGTGCGTGGTTTTGTGTTCGAGGTGCTGTCGCTGATGGGCTGGTTCGTGGCCTATTTCGCGGCACATTGGTTCGCTGCCGATCTCGCGCCGCACATCCCCGTGGGCAATCCGGGCTCGGGCATCAACCACGCAGCGGCTTTCGCGGCTCTTTTTATTGCCGTCTTGATCGTTTGGGCGCTGGCTTCTCGCTTGCTGCGCTTTCTGATCCATGCCACCCCCTTGAGCCTGCCCGACCGCGCGCTGGGTGCCGGCTTCGGCGTGTTGCGCGGGCTGACGCTGTTGCTGGCGGCTGCCACCGTGATCAGCCTCACACCTTTGGTGAAATCTCCCACTTGGCAGGCTTCGCAGGGTGCACAGTGGCTGCATGCTGCGTTGACCGGCTTGCGCCCGGTGCTTCCGCCCCAACTATTGCAACATCTACCGGCATCTGCCGGTACGGTGCGTTGAAACCCCCAAGGATTCCTCATGTGCGGCATCGTCGGCGTCATCTCCAAGAGCCCGGTCAACCAGCTGATCTATGACGCGCTGCTGCTCTTGCAGCACCGCGGCCAAGACGCTGCCGGCATTGTCACGATGCAGGGCACCAAGTGCTTCATGCACAAGGCGCGCGGCATGGTGCGCGACGTGTTCCGCACCCGCAACATGCGCGCGCTGCCCGGCCCGGTGGGCCTCGGGCAGGTGCGTTACCCGACGGCCGGCAACGCCTACAGCGAAGAAGAGGCGCAGCCCTTCTACGTCAACGCACCGTTTGGCATCGTGCTCGTGCACAACGGCAACCTGACCAACGCGCACACGCTCAAACAAGAGCTGTTCGACATCGACCGACGCCACATCAACACCACCAGCGACACTGAGGTGCTGATCAACATCCTCGCGCACGAGTTGGGCGTGGCCGCTCGCGACCTGCCGCTGTCGCCCGAAGAAGTGTTCAAGGCGGTGCGCGCGGTGCACAAGCGTCTCAAGGGTTCTTATGCGGTGGTGGCTCTGATTGCGGGTCATGGCCTGCTGGCCTTTCGCGACCCGTATGGCATTCGCCCGCTGTGTTTTGGCGAAACCGTGACGCCCGAAGGCCGTGAGGTGATGGTCGCCAGCGAATCGGTGGCCATCGAAGGTACGGGCCACACCGTGATCCGCGACGTGGCACCTGGCGAAGCAGTGTTCATCGACCTCGAAGGCCAGATCCACACCCAGCAGTGCGCAGAGAACCCGAGCCTGAACCCCTGCATGTTCGAGTTTGTCTACCTCGCGCGGCCCGATTCGGTGATGGACGGTGTCTCGGTCTACCAGGCCCGCCTCAACATGGGCGAAACGCTGGCGCAGCGCCTCATCTCGACCATTCGCCCCAACGAGATCGACGTGGTAATCCCCATTCCCGAGTCGAGCCGGCCTTCGGCCATGCAGCTGGCGCAAAAGATCGGCAAGCCCTACCGCGAAGGCTTCGTGAAGAACCGCTATGTCGGCCGCACCTTCATCATGCCGGGGCAGGGCGTGCGCAAGAAATCGGTGCGCCAGAAGCTCAATGCCATTGGCGTCGAGTTCAAGGGCCGCAACGTGTTGCTGGTCGATGACTCCATCGTGCGCGGCACCACCTCCAAAGAAATTGTGCAGATGGCGCGCGACGCCGGTGCGCGCAAGGTCTACATGGCCTCGGCCGCGCCGCCGGTGCGTTACCCCAATGTGTATGGCATCGACATGCCGACGAACGAAGAGCTGATCGCGCACAACCGCAGCATCGAAGAAATCCGCCAGTTCATCGGTGCCGATGCGCTGATCTACCAAGACGTGGATGCGATGAAAAAAGTGGTGATGGCGCTCAACCCCAAGCTCGCCGGGTTTGAAGCGTCTTGCTTTGACGGCCACTACGTGACGGGCGACGTGTCGATAGCCGACTTCGACGCCATGGCCACGCAGCGCAAGTCACAAGGTGACGAAGAAGAAAACAACGATCGCACGCGGCTCGCGCTGCAAAGCGCCACCGAGCAGTCGTGAGCGTGGGCAAGAAGATCCCGCGTGTCGATCTGCCAGCCGGCTTGCGGCGCGACACGCTGGCAGTGCGCGAGGGCTTGCCGCCCACTGCCTGGGGCGAAAACTCTGAAGCGCTTTTCCTGACCAGCAGCTTTGTGCAGCCCGATGCGGCCACGGCCGCGGCGCGCTTTGCCAACGAAGAAGAAGCGTTTATCTACTCGCGCTTCAGCAACCCGACGGTGACCATGTTCGAGCGCCGCTTGGCCGCACTCGAAGGCACCGAAGGATGCATCGGCACGTCGAGCGGCATGAGCGCGATTCTGCTGCTGGGCATGGGCCTGTTGAAGGCGGGCGATCACGTGGTGTGCTCGCAGAGCGTGTTCGGCTCAACCATCATGTTGTTCGGGCGAGAGTTCGGCAAATTCGGTGTCGAGACCACCTTTGTGTCGCAGACCGATGTAGCTGCCTGGCGCCGAGCGATCAAGCCCAACACCAAGTTGTTGTTTGCCGAGTCGCCGACCAACCCGTTGACTGAGGTGTGTGACATCCGTGCGCTTTCGCTGGTGGCACAAGAGGCGGGCGCGCTGCTTGCCGTCGACAACTGCTTCTGCTCGCCCGCCCTGCAGCGGCCGGTGGAATTTGGTGCCGACCTCGTCATCCATTCGGGCACCAAGTACCTGGACGGGCAGGGTCGCGTGATCGCGGGTGCCATCTGCGCGCGTGAACAACTCATCAACGAAAAGTTTGTGCCCGTGATGCGCAGCGCCGGCATGTCGCTCTCTCCCTTCAACGCCTGGGTGGTGCTCAAGGGGCTGGAGACGCTGGACATCCGCATGCGTGCTCAGTCAGAGCGTGCGCTGCAGCTGGCCACCTGGATGGAGCAACAGCCGCAAGTCGAGCGGGTGTTCTATCCAGGGCTGCGCTCGCACCCGCAGCACGAGCTGGCGATGGCGCAGCAGTCGGGCTGCGGCGCGGCGGTGGTGTCTTTTATCGTCAAAGGCGAACGCCAGAGCGCCTTCCATGTGATCGACAGCACCCAGGTGTGCTCGATCACCGCCAACCTCGGCGACACCAAGACCACGATCACGCACCCGGCCAGCACATCGCACGGTCGCTTGACCGAAGAGCAGCGTCAGGCGGCCGGCATCACGCAAGGAATGATCCGCGTGGCCGTGGGCCTCGACGACGTGGAAGACCTGAAGACCGATCTGTTGCGCGGCCTGGCTACTCTCTGAACACATGACCCTCGACGCATGACCGCAAAGATCCGCACCCGCATCGCCCCTTCGCCCACCGGCTTCTTGCACTTGGGCACGGCCCGCACGGCCTTGTACTCGTGGGCCTTTGCCCGCCACTTTGGCGGCGAGTTCGTGCTCCGCATCGAAGACACCG
>JBBRFR010000410.1:0-3491 GCA_038241485.1 Burkholderiales bacterium | reverse complement strand
TGGGTTACGGTGACGCTGTCACCGAGGCGGCGGCGGCGCGCTCCAGCGACCAAATCGAACGTGGCGTGATCGAGTACGGCAACGCCATCAAAGACCTGGTGGCGGCCAACATCTTCCCCGGTGACATGCTGTGGAAGAACTTCGGCGTGACACGCAACGGCAAGGTCGTGTTTTACGACTACGACGAGATCGAGTACCTGACCGACTGCAACTTCCGCAAGGTGCCCACGCCGCGCAACGAAGAAGAAGAGATGTCGGGCGAGATCTGGTACAGCGTGGGCAAGCACGATGTGTTTCCCGAGACCTTCGAGCCGTTTCTGCTGGGCAACCCGAGGGTGCGCGAGGTGTTCATGAAACACCACGCTGCCCTGCTCGACGCTGCCTTCTGGCAGGGCCACAAGGAGCGCATTCTGGCCGGCCACGTGCACGACGTGTTTCCTTACGAGCCGGCCAAGCGCTTCAAGAACCAGCGACGGTTGCGCGACGGCGGGCCCCCCGCTGGCGCAGAGCGCCGGGCTGCACCGGGAAGCGACAACACTTCGTTCCTGGACAACAGCCTGGCTTAGCGTTTCGAAATGGCGAGCCCATTTTTTGTCATGCCTTGAAGGAGTCAACCGCCATGCCCACCACGCCCCACGACAGCATCGTCATCGTCTCTGCGGCCCGCACGCCCATCGGCGGCTTGTTGGGAGACTTCAGCAGCCTGGCGGCGCACCAGCTGGGCGCCGTGGCCATCCAGGCCGCGGTGGCGCGCGCCGGGGTGCCCGGCGACGCCATCAACGAAGTGCTGATGGGCAACTGCCTGCTGGCCGGCCAAGGCCAGGCGCCGGCGCGCCAGGCGGCGCTCGGCGCAGGGTTGCCGCAGTCGGCGGGGGCGGTGACCTTGTCGAAGATGTGCGGCTCGGGCATGCGCGCCATGATGTTTGCGCACGACATGCTGCGCGCTGACAGCGCCGACGTGGTGGTGGCCGGCGGCATGGAGAGCATGACCAACGCGCCGCACCTGATGTTTGCGCGCAAGGGTGTGCGTTATGGCGCGGCGCAAATGTTTGACCACATGGCGATGGACGGCCTGGAAGACGCCTACGGAGATGGACCAAGCGGGGGCCGCGCGATGGGCGTGTTTGCCGAAGAGTGTGTGACCAAGTACCAGTTCACCCGCGAGGCCCAAGATGCGTTTGCCGTCACTTCCACCCAGCGCAGCAAGAAGGCCAACGAAGACGGCAGCTTCGACTGGGAGATCGCCCCCGTCACCGTGGCCGGCAAGTCGGGTGATACGCTGATCCGCTACGACGAGCAGCCGGCCAAGGCGCGGCTCGACAAGATTGCCGGGCTGAAACCCGCGTTCAAAAAAGACGGCACCATCACCGCCGCCAACGCGTCGAGCATCTCTGACGGTGCGGCCGCGCTGGTGCTGATGCGCGAATCGACCGCCGCCAAGATGGGCCTCACGCCGCTGGCACGCATCCGCGGCCACGCGGTGCACGCGCAGGCGCCGGCCTGGTTCAGCACCGCACCGGTGGGGGCCATCGACAAGCTGCTCAAGAAAACCGGCTGGGCGGTCAAAGACGTGGACCTGTGGGAAGTGAACGAAGCCTTCGCCGCCGTCACCATGGCCGCCATGCACGAGTTCAAGCTGCCGCACGAGATCGTCAACGTGCACGGCGGCGCCTGCGCGCTGGGCCACCCGATCGGCGCAAGTGGTGCACGCATCGTGGTCACGCTCTTGGGCGCCTTACGCCAATACGGCAAGAAGCGCGGTGTGGCAGCGTTGTGCATTGGGGGTGGCGAGGCCACGGCGTTGGCGTTGGAGTTGGTGTGATGTGTGCCAGCCGTTGTGCGGGCCTTCAGCCATGAGCCATTTCTGGAGTGACATCGTTCACCAGCTCACGCCCTATGTGCCGGGCGAGCAGCCGCAGGTCAGCGGCCTGGTGAAACTCAACACCAACGAGAACCCCTACCCACCCAGCCCGCGTGTGCTGGAGGCGCTGCGCGCCGAGGTGGGCGACAGCCTGCGCCTCTACCCCGAGCCCACCGGCAACGCTTTGCGCACGGCCGTGGCCAGGCAAATGGGGCTGGTGGCTGAACAGGTGTTTGTGGGCAACAGCTCCGACGAGGTGCTGGCGCATGTGTTCATGGCGCTGCTAAACCATGGCGAACGCCGGCCGCTCTTGTTCCCCGACATCAGCTACGCCTTCTACCCGGTGTACTGCAGGCTCTATGGCATTGCACACCGCACGGTGCCGCTCGATGCACAACTCGGCCTGAACATCGACGACTGCTTGCAGCCCGATGCGGGCGCCATCATCTTCCCCAACCCGAACGCGCCCACCGGCCGCGCCTTGCCGCGCGCCGAGATCGAGCGGCTCTTGAAGGCACAGCCCGACACCCTGGTGGTGGTCGACGAAGCGTATGTGGACTTCGGCGCCGAATCGGCCGTGCCGCTCATCAACGAGCACGCCAACCTGCTGGTGGTGCAAACGCTGTCCAAGTCGCGCTCGCTGGCCGGGCTGCGCGTGGGTTACGCCATGGGCCAGGCGCCGTTGATCGAGGGCCTCACGCGCGTCAAAGACAGCTTTAACTCCTACCCGCTCGACCGGCTGGCCACCGCTGGCGCCATCGCGGCAATGGAAGACACACCCTATTTCGAGCGCACCCGCCGCGCCGTGATCGACAGCCGCGAGCGCCTGGCCGCATCGCTGTGCGTGTTGCAGTTCGAGGTGTTGCCGTCGCAGGCCAACTTCTTGTTCGTGCGCCACCCGGCCCAGCGGGGGGCCGACTTGGCGGCGGCGTTGCGCGAGCGTGGCGTGCTGGTGCGCCGCTTCGACCAGCCGGCGCGCATTGCAGATTACTTGCGCATCAGCATCGGCACCGATGTGCAGTGTGATGCTTTGGTCAAGGCACTCACCGAGTTGGTCGGAGACACACGCCATGCTGCTGTCTGAAGACCACCGTGCAATTCAAGATGCCGTGCGCGCTTACGTGCAAGACCAGATTGCGCCGCACGCTGCGCAGTGGGACAAAACCTGCCACTTTCCCGCTGCCCAGCTCAAGGGCCTGGCCGCGCTCGGCTGCTACGGTGTGGCCGTGCCCACCGAATGGGACGGCGCCGGGCTCGACTACCTCAGCCTCTCGTTGATCCTGGAAGAGATCGCCGCCGGCGACGGCGCCACCTCCACCATCGTGAGTGTCAACAACTGCCCGGTGTGCTCGATCCTGATGGCCTGGGGCAACGATGCGCAAAAAGAGCAATGGCTCAAACCGCTGGCGCGCGGCGACATGCTGGGCGCCTTCTGCCTCACCGAGCCGCATGTCGGGTCGCAAGCCGACGGCCTGACGACGAGCGCGCGCCGCGACGGCGACACCTATGTGCTGAACGGCGTCAAGCAGTTCGTCACCAGCGGCAAGAACGCCGACGTCGCGATCGTGATG
This sequence comes from Burkholderiales bacterium, assembly GCA_038241485.1. GTDB lineage: Bacteria > Pseudomonadota > Gammaproteobacteria > Burkholderiales > Burkholderiaceae_C > Rhizobacter. The sequence continues at coordinate 59 of JBBRFR010000410.1, read as the reverse complement.
GCGGTCACCGACAAGGCCGCCGGCAAGCGCGGCATCAGCGCCTTCGTGGTGCCGACGAC
>JBBRFR010000409.1:0-3513 GCA_038241485.1 Burkholderiales bacterium | reverse complement strand
CTGGGTGATGACGAGTTCGCCGACCAGGTTGATGAGTTGGTCGACTTTTTCCACCGACACGCGAAGCGTGGAGGCCTCGACTGCGGCGGCGGGTTTTTCAGCCTTGGGTGCGGCCTTGGGGGCTGCCACTGTCGGTGCGGGGGTCTCGGTGGAGGCTTCGCCTGCGCTGGCGGCAGCGTTCTGATCGGGGGCGCCCGGGGCGTTGTCGAAGAAGCCGTAGCCCAGTTCGGCCTGTTCGGCATCGGGTGCACCCGGTGCGCCGCTGTGGAAACCGTAGCCGTCACCCAGCGGCAACAGGCTCACCTGCTCGCGCGAGACGTGGAAGGTCAGCAGGTCCAGCAGGTCGCTGTCGGTGCTGGTGGTGCACACCTTGAAGCGGCGCATGCCGTCGGCCGGCATGCCGTTGTCCAGCGGCTCGATGGTGCCGAGGTCGGTGATCTCTTTGAACAGGTCGACGATGTTGTTGGCGTCTTCGGGTTTGTCTAGCGGGCCCACGCGCAGCTCGATCACACGCGCTGCGGGTTTGCCGGCGGGCTTGCTGGCCAGCACCGAGGTGGCGTTGGAGGCAGAAGCGGCAGGCGCCAGGGCAGCGGCCGGCGCCAGAATCACCGGCCCCTCGCCGTCAGACATGGCGCGGATGTTGAACAGCAGCTCGGTGGTGTCGAGCTCGGCACCGTCGCCGTTTTGGTGGCGTGCGAGCTGGCCGCGCAGGGCGTCGCCCGACTGCAGCAGCACGTCGACCATGGCGCTGGTGGGTTCGAGTTCGTGGCGGCGCAGCTTATCGAGCAGCGTCTCCATCTGGTGCGTGAGTTCGGCCACATCCTTGAAGCCGAAGGTGGCGGCGCCGCCCTTGATCGAGTGCGCGCAGCGGAAGATGGCGTTCATCTCCTCGTCGTCGGCCGACTCGATGTCGAGGTCAAGCAGCAGCTTTTCCATGCGGTCGAGGTTTTCGCCCGCTTCTTCGAAGAAGACCTGATAGAACTGGCTCAGGTCAATGCCGGCGCTCAGCTGAGAGCCTTCTGAGGACATCTCGCCCATGGCGTGCTCCTGGAATGTGGTGTTGTCTGTACGAGGGGAAGGAGCAGCGCGCTTACTTCACGACTTTTTTGATCACTTCGATCAGCTTGGCCGGGTCGAAAGGCTTGACCAGCCAGCCGGTGGCGCCTGCCGTGCGGCCGGCCTGCTTCATTTGGTCGCTCGACTCGGTGGTCAGGATCAGGATCGGCGTGGTCTTGAACTTCGGGTTGTCGCGCAGCTTCTTGGTCAGGCTGATGCCGTCCATGCGCGGCATGTTCTGGTCGGTGAGCACCAGATCAAAGTCGCGGCCGTTGGATTTTTCATAGGCGTCTTGGCCGTCCACGGCCTCCACGACGTTGTAGCCAGCGCTCTTGAGAGTGAAGGACACCATCTGGCGCATGGAGGCAGAGTCGTCGACCGCGAGGATTGATTGCATGGCTTTCTCCGGGTATCTCGAGTGAAATTGGGTGGGTGGATGTCGGCTTGAGTCGTCAGAACAGCTCGATGGATCCGACATCCATCTCGGCCTGTGTCACGGGGTTGGGGCGCAGCGGCACTTCTTCGGCTGCGGCCATGCCGTCTTCATCGTCGGCAAAGGCTTCGCGCGCCAACCGGTCCACGCAGCTGCGAAGCCGCTTGTGGGTGTGGTTGATCAGCTGCGAGGCCATGTCTTGGAACTGCAGGGCCGTGACGGCACCTCCCAGGTTTTGCATCACGTCGTTGAAAACGGCATCGTCGTCTTCGATCGTGTGGGGGTGCGAGCGCAGGGTGCGGATGTGCTCCGACGCGCCATGGAAACGCTGCATCAGCGTGTCGCAGGCGTCGGACAGCAGCGTTTGCAGCCGGTCCAGGTCGTTGCTGGCGGTCATCAAGTGGTCTTGCAGGTCAGCCGCTGCTAACAAGGGCAGGCCGCCGCCGCCAGACGATGCTTGAGCTTCGTTCGCGTCTTCCATCAGCTTCGAGTCTCCACTCAGGTCGGGGGCAGGGTGCACGCCAAAGCGCTGCACTCAACGGGGTCATCTGTGGGGATTTTCGGCAGCCGCCGCCGATACATAAGCCCAATCACGGGCAATAAGTCCCGCCAATTCGGTTGACTGCTTCCCTGTCAGACCCCTGTTGGCGCGTTTTATCGAGCTGTGGGGCAATTGCCCTGGAGTCACGGGAAGCGGGACGCCGAGCCTGGCCGACCTTGCACTGCAACATCTGACAGTGACGCGGCGATTGCCGGGGCGCCACAATCCCGCCGTCATCACGGTCAGGGATTCCAACAATGAACCTCCAAGAAGGTTTGAGCCGCCTCAAGGCGGCGCTGAGCATTGGCCAACACAAGCGCCTGCTTCAGCTCGAAACCGCGCTGCCCAGCGCCACCCTCGTCGTCGAGCGTGTGTCTTGGCGCGAAAGCGTCAGCGGCCAGGGTCCCCAGGCGCAAGCTCTGGCTCCTCTGTTGGCCAGTGTCGATTGCCTGAGCACCAGCGCCCACCTCGAACTCAAGGCCCTGATCGGCGAGCAGATGAGCCTGCGCCTGATGTGTGCCAGCGGGGCCTACAGAACGTGGCATGGGTACGTGTCCCAAGCCGCCCAGCTTGGCAGCGACGGCGGCCTCGCCCGCTACCGCCTGCAGCTGGTGGCCTTCACCCACTTGCTCGGCCTGCGCCAAGACAGCCGCGTTTTCCTCGGCCAGCGTGCCGACGAAATCATCAGCAGCGTGCTGCGCGCCTACCCGCAAGCCAACTTCAAGCTCGACCTGAGCCCCGAAGCGCTGGCCGATGCGCCGGTGCGTGGCATCACCACCCAGTACCGCGAGACCGACGCCGCTTTCGTCACCAGATTGCTCAGCCAGGAAGGCTGGAACCACCGCCTGGAACACAGCGACGACGGCAAACCCCTCAGCGAAGCCAAAGCCGCCAAACACTGCCTCGTCATCAGCGACGCGCAAGCCCAGCGCCCTGATCTTGGCAACTTGCGATTCGGCAAACCCGACGTGCGCCGCACTGGTTTGCCCGAAGACACCATCACCGCGATCGCCATTGAGCGCAGCGTTCAGCCAAATGCCGTCACCCAGGCGGCGTGGGACGCACGCCAACTGGCCGGTGTGAGCGCCGAGGCACGCAGCGCCCTGGACGGCGGCGACCTGCCCACGCTCGAAATCTACGACGGCCGAGGCGAGCGCCGCTTTGCGCAGCACGCGCAAGGCGAAGACAACGCCCACAGCCCACTGGCCGACACCCAGGCCGCACTCGCCCTCGCGCGCCACGAGCTGGCCATGAAGACGCTGCACGGCGACAGCGCCGTGCGCACCCTGGCCCCCGGCGCCAACTTCAATCTCACCGAACACAGCCAGTTCAGCGCACAAGACGCCGCGCTGGCCGGGCGCAGCGACAACCAGTTCCTCGTGCTCAGCGTGCAGCACGAAGCTGCCAACAACCTGGGCAGCGAAGCCGCCCAGCTGCTCAAGAGCACCGAGCTGGAGGCTGGCAGCTACCGCAACCAGTTCCA
>JBBRFR010000408.1:0-3525 GCA_038241485.1 Burkholderiales bacterium | reverse complement strand
ATGGCCTTCCAGCGCGTCTGGGAGTCGCGTGCCTTCGAGCTGGGCGGCAGCAGCTACGAAGCGCCGGGGCAGCTGGTGGGCGACTTCATCATGGGCCAGCGGTCGTCGGTGCTTGGCAAGGTCGAGCCTTCGTACAAGCCCGGCGTGTTGCTCGGCGATCTGAAGACCAGCCTGCCCGACTACGCCATTGCGGCGGTGCGCGAGGCTTTGCCCGCCTTCGAGCGGCAGATCAAGGGCTTCTCGATGCCCGATGCGGTGTTGACCGGTGTCGAGACGCGCACCTCGTCACCGCTGCGCATCACGCGCGGCAAAGATTTCCAAAGCCTCAACGTCAAGGGCTTGTACCCGGCCGGTGAAGGCGCGGGGTACGCGGGCGGCATCATGTCGGCCGGGGTCGACGGCATTGAAGCGGCCGAGGCGCTGGGTGCGCAGATGCTGGGTCTTCTGGCTCAGCGCGCCGAGAGGTAGTCGAGCGCCAAGAGGCTCAGGCTGAGCGCCCCGAGCGGCATCGCGTCTTCGTCGAAGTCGAACAGCGGCGAGTGGTTGGCCGGCGCCTCGGTGTGAGACTTGCCTTTGGGCGGCGCACCGAGGATGTAGAACAGGCCCGGCGCGACCTTCTGGTACTCGGAGAAATCTTCCGACGCGCTGATCTTCGGAATCGACATCGCCTTGCCGCCACTCGCGCGTTGCAGTGTGGGCAACATCGCGTCGCTCAGGTCGGGTGGGTTGACCGTCACGCTGTAGGCCGCCGGGCCAAACCGCACCGCCGCCTTGGCGCCGCTGGCCTCGGCGATCTTTTGCGCGGTGGTGGTGATGCGCTGTTTGGCCTCGGCGCGCATGTCTTCGTCGAAGGTGCGCAGCGTGCCCAGCATCTGCACGGTCTCGGGCACGATGTTTTCGCGATTGCCTCCGTGAATGGAAGCAATGGTCAGCACCACCGGCTCGTTGCTGATGTTGAGCTGGCGGCTCACGATGGTCTGCAAGCCGGTGATCACCTGGGCCGCAGCGACGATCGGGTCGACGCCGGTCCACGGCGCGGCGCCGTGCGTTTGCTCGCCGGTGATGGTGATGTGCACCGTGTCAGCGCCGGCCATCATCGGCCCGCTGCGGTAACCCAGCCAACCCATCGGCAAGTTGGGCGAGATGTGCAGGCCGAACACCACGTCGACCTTGGGGTTCTCCATCGCACCCTGCGCCACCATCGCGCGCGCGCCCCAGGCGGCGCTGCTGCTCTCGTCGGGCACACCTTCTTCGGCGGGTTGGAAGATGAATTTCACGCTGCCCGGGATTTGCTCGCGCATGCCCGCCAGCACCTCGGCCACGCCCATCAAGATGGCGGTGTGGCCGTCGTGCCCGCAGGCGTGCATGACCGGTGTTTCCTGGCCCAGGTAGGGCGCGCGCGTGTGCGACGCGAAAGGCAGGCCGGTGGCCTCGGCCACAGGCAGGGCGTCCATGTCGGCACGCAGCGCCACCACCTTGCCGGGCTTGCCGCCTCTGAGCACGGCAACGACACCGTGGCCACCGACACCCGTCTTCACACTCAGCCCCAGCTTGCGCAAATGGTCGGCCACCAGCTTGGCGGTGCGTTGCTCTTGCCCAGAGAGCTCGGGGTGCTGGTGAATGTCGCGCCGCCAGGCCAGCATCTTCGGCTGCACCGCATTCACACGCGAGGTGATCGACACCACGTCGGCCAGCTGTGCATGGGCCGCAGCGGCCTGTGCCGCCAGGGCGCACAGCATGAAGGCACGCAGGCAGCGCGTGGCCAATGTCATCGTGAATTGCATGCGGCCGATGCTACGGCCGCCACAAGCGCTCACGTGAGCGCGTTTCCACGCGCCGTGACTTTGTAGCGCATGTAGTACGCGCGGCTACGTAGTGGCCGGCGCGTCGATGTACTACAAGCACGCCCATGCATGCGACAAATGCGAAACTAAATTACGCCGACCCCAATTTCAGCAGGGTGAACACCGATGTTTCGCAAAAGACTCTCTCTCACGATGCGTAACTTAATTCATTCGGTTGATACAAAGAGGGGTCAAACATGGATCGTCGTCGGGTCACCACCTTCCTCGGCAGCAGCGCGCTGCTGTCGGCCTTCAGCGGGCCAGCACAGGCCGCACAAAAGGGCACGCTGACCATCTGGATCAACAACGACAAGGGCTACAACGGTTTGAAAAAAGTGGCCGAGGAGTACGCCCGCACGAGCGGCATGCGGGTGAAGGTCGAGCACTTCGACAACGCGGTCGGCAACTTCGAAGACGCGATGAAAGCCGGCAAGGGCCCCGACATCTGGATCTGGCCGCACGACCGCCTGGGCGAGTGGATCAAACAAGGCTGGTTGAGCCCGGTGCAACCGAGCGACGCACTGCGCAGCGACATCGTGCAGGTGGCGTGGGACGGCTTCACCCAAGGCGGCAAGGTCTGGGGCTACCCGCTGTCGGTGGAGTCGGTGGCCCTCATCTACAACAAAGACCTGGTGGCCGAGCCGCCCAAGACCTTCGAAGAGTTGATCCCGCTGCACTACAAGCTCAAGACCCGCGGTGCGCGCGCCATCGGCTGGGAAACCGAGAGCCCGTATTTCACCTGGCCGCTGATGTCGGCCGGCGGTGGTTATGTGTTCCGGCGCAAGCTCGACGGCAGCTTCGATGCCCGCGACACCGGCATCAACCACCCCGGTGCCGTGCGTGGCGCCGAGTACCTGATGCAGTTGATGAAGGCCGGTGCCTTGCCCGAAGGTGGGCAGACCTATGCCGAGGCCGAAGAGGCCATGAAGTCGGGCAAGCAGGCGCTATGGATCACCGGGCCCTGGGCCTGGGACGCGCTCAGCAAAGCCAAGCTCAACTACGGCGTGGCCGTGTTGCCCACGCTCGACGGCAAGCCGGCGCGCCCCTTCGTCGGCGTGCTGGGTGCGATGGTCACGCAGGGCTCGCCCAACCGCGCCGCGGCGATCGAGTTTCTGGAGGGCCACCTGCTCAAGGCGAAAGGCCTGACGGCGATGAACAGCGACAAGCCGCTCGGTGTGCCGGCCTCGAAGTCGATGTTCTGGAAGCTCTACACCGACCCGCGCATCCGCACCGCGATGGACGCCATCTACGCTGGCCGGCCGATGCCCAGCAACGTGGAGATGACGCTCTTCTGGCAGCACTTCACGACTGCGCTGAAAGACATCAACGCCGGCAGCAAGGCGCCACGCGAGGCGCTGGACATGGCGGCCGGTGCCATTCGTGGCACGCCGGTCAAGCTGGTGTCGGCGCGCCGCTGAGATTCAGGGGCAGGCCGCCATCACCTGCGCTACCGCAGCGGTGAGCTTCTTGCCATAAGGCACGTGCAGAAACTCGTTCGGCCCGTGCGCATTGCTCTTGGGGCCGAGCACACCGCAGACCATCATCTGCGCCGCCGGAAAACTCTTCTGCAGCATGCTCATCAGCGGGATGGTGCCACCCTGGCCGACGTAGCCGCAGGGTGCGTCGAAGTGCGATTGCGAGGCGGCGTTGAGCGCGTCGTCGAGCCACGGCGCGAGCGTCG
>JBBRFR010000407.1:0-3527 GCA_038241485.1 Burkholderiales bacterium | reverse complement strand
CGTCGGAGCATTGTCGGCATAAAGGCCAAGAGGCCCCCGCGGGTCTCTCGGTAGCGGCCGTGTGTGTTTTTTAGAATGGTTGAATGGACCAAAAGGCGTCTAGAAGCGTTCTTATTGTGGGCAGGCGTGCAGCATTCTGTTGTCTCGCTTTCCCCGTGCTGGTTAACCCGTGGCTCTAAAAGGCCCCCGGTACACTGCCTTCGCCCCCTCCGTTCACTGACGCGCCGAGCCTTCACGCATGTTCAACCTGACCGACCCGCTGCTGCACCTGATATCTCGCGCAGAAGCCCTGATTTCGCGGCTTGAAACCGTGCTTCCACATGGGTTGCTGGCCCCCGACTGGGCGGCGTCGACGGCCTTCCGCTACCGCAAGCGAAGCGGCTCGTGCGCGCTCGAACCGGTGAAACAGGTGGCGTCAATCCGGCTCAGCTCGCTGGTGGAGGTCGAGCCCCAAAAAGAGCGTCTTTTGCGCAATACGGAGCAATTTGTGCGCGGGCGTGCAGCAAACAATGTTTTGCTGACCGGTGCCCGTGGCACGGGGAAAAGCTCGTTGATCAAGGCCTGTCTGAACGAGTTTTCAGGCCTGGGCCTGCGCCTGATTGAAGTGGACAAGGCCGATTTGGTCGACCTGCCCGACATCGTCGACCTGGTCGCCGGCCGCCCCGAGCGGTTCATCGTGTTTTGCGACGACCTGAGCTTTGACGAAGGCGAGGCGGGTTACAAGGCGCTCAAGTCCATTCTCGACGGCTCGGTGTCTGAGGCCTCCGACAACGTGCTGATCTACGCCACCAGCAACCGCCGCCACCTGCTGCCCGAGTACATGAAAGAGAACCTGAGCTACACCCACACCGAAGACGGGGAGGTGCACCCCGGCGAGGTGATCGAAGAAAAGATATCGCTCAGCGAGCGGTTTGGTTTGTGGGTGAGCTTTTATCCCTTCACCCAGGACGAATACCTGGCCATCGTGGCGCAGTGGCTGCGTGGCCATGGGGTGAGCGAAGACGCCATCGCCGCCGCGCGGCAAGAGAGCCTGGTGTGGGCGCTGGAGCGAGGCTCGCGCTCAGGGCGGGTGGCATTTCAGTTCGCCAAAGACTACGCCGGAAGGCACGCGGCGTGACGGCCGCTGAACGAACGCCGGTCGACGTGGCGGTGGGGGTTTTGATCAACGAGCAGGGTCAATTTTTGTTGACATCCCGCCCGGTCGGCAAGGTCTACGCCGGCTACTGGGAGTTCCCGGGCGGCAAACTCGAAGCCGGTGAAACGGTGGCGCAAGCTCTGCGGCGCGAGCTGCATGAAGAGTTGGGTATTCACATCGGCGCAGCGCACCCCTGGAAGGTCGAGCTGATCGACTACGAGCACGCCCGAGTGCGGCTGCACTTCTGCAAGGTTTACGGCTGGTCGGGCGAGTTCGAGATGCGCGAGCAGCAAAGTATGGCTTGGCAGACCCTGCCCGTCGAGGTGGCGCCGGTGTTGCCGGGCACGGTTCCCGTGCTGCAGTGGTTCGCCGCCGAGCGCGGTTTTGCGGGCGCGACGCACAGGGTCGGTTGATACACTGCCCCGATGGATTGGCTCGATGAAATCAAGTGGGACGCGCAAGGCCTGGTGCCCGTGATCGCGCAAGAAGTGGGCAGCAACGACGTGCTGATGTTCGCCTTCATGAACCGCGAGGCGGTGGCCGAGACGGCGCGCCGCGGCGAGGCGGTGTACTGGAGTCGTTCGCGCAACCGTTTGTGGCACAAAGGCGAAGAGTCGGGACACATTCAGAAGGTGCACGAAATGCGCATGGATTGCGACAACGACGTGCTGCTGTTGAAGGTCACCCAACTCGGCCACGAGCCGGGCGTCGCGTGCCACACCGGGCGCCACAGCTGCTTCTTTCAACGCCACGAAGACGGTGTTTGGAAGGCGGTTGACCCGGTCTTGAAAGACCCTGAGAGCATCTACAAATGACCAGCAGCAACGACACCCTGGCGCGCTTGGCCGAAGTGATCGAGGCGCGCCGCGCCGGCGACCCCGACAAAAGTTACGTGGCCCGCCTGTTCCACAAAGGGAACGATGCCATCTTGAAGAAGATCGGAGAGGAAGCCACCGAGACGGTGATGGCCGCCAAAGACGGTGACCGCCAGAAGATCGTCTACGAAGTGGCCGACCTCTGGTTCCACTCGATGATTGCGCTGGCCGCCTATGGCCTGAAACCTGCTGATGTACTGGCCGAGCTGGAGCGGCGAGAAGGCTTGTCGGGCCTGGAGGAGTTTGCCGCGCGCAAGGCCCAGCAGCGCGAAGTTGATGCCGAAAGGAAAGACACATGAACGAGATCGTCACGACACAGACTAGCACCCAGGAGCGTGAAACCCTCAGGCTGGTGACCCATGTGATGTACGCCTTGCACACGGCGTCGTGGTTTTCCGGGGGCATCTTCTCGGTGATCGCGATGATCATCAACTACGTCAAGCGGCCCGACCTGCCAGACGAGTTCTTTCGCAGCCATTTCCGCTGGCAGGCACGCAGCTTCTGGTTCACGCTGTTGTGGCTGTTGCTGACCTCGCCGCTTTTCCTTTTGCTCGTGTTTCCGGGGGTCGCCGCATGGACCTTGGTGGGGCTTTGGTACCTCTATCGGTTCATTCGTGGTTGGTGGAGCTTTGCCGAAAACAGGCCCATGCCCGTGCCCGCCCCTTGATTGACAGCACTCGACCATGACACCCCACCCCAACTGCCTCTTCTGCAAGATCGTCGCGGGCCAAATCCCCAGCCGCAAGGCCTATGAAGACGACGACCTGCTGGCGTTTCACGACATCGCGCCGTGGGCGCCAGTGCACATCCTGGTGATTCCCAAGCAGCACATCGAGTCGCTCTACGACACCAACCCCGAGCAGCACCAGGCCCTGCTGGGCCGCATGCTGGCGCTCGCCCCGCAGCTGATGCGCGAGCATGGCGTGACGGGCGGTTTCCGGGTGATGGTCAACAACGGGCCGGATGGTCGCCAAGAAGTGCCGCATTTGCACCTGCACGCGATGGGCGGCCCCAGACCCTGGGCCAAAGGCTGATACACCCCAGAAGCTGTCACGCGCGTCACCTAAACTTCACCATTCCCTCTCAGGAGACTAATCATGGGTTCATTCAGCATTTGGCACTGGCTCATCGTGCTGGCCATCGTGGTCTTGGTGTTCGGCACCAAGAAACTCAAGAACATGGGCTCTGACCTCGGCGGCGCCGTCAAGGGCTTCAAGGATGGCGTGAAAGACGGCGCGGCCAGCGCCGACCCGGCCGCACCCAACCAGCAAGTCACGGCCAACAAGGCCAAAGACCCGAACACCGTCGACGTGGAAGCAAAAACAAAATCATGATCTTGTGCCGCTGCCGGCACGAAACGTCGGCACCCACCGCTTCCGCATGATCGACTTTGGTTTTGACAAGCTAGCGCTGATTGGCGCCGTGGCGCTCATCGTCATCGGGCCCGAGAAACTGCCGCGTGTGGCCCGCACCGTGGGCCATTTGCTGGGCAAGGCGCAGCGTTATGTGGCCGACGT
>JBBRFR010000406.1:0-3590 GCA_038241485.1 Burkholderiales bacterium | reverse complement strand
TGGTACCCGCCGCCGTGGCAGGCTATATTGCCCAAAACAACCTCTATCGAGACACTCCCAGGAGCTGAATGGACATCCGAAAACTGCAACGCGCCATCGTCGATGGTCTGGAAGACGTGAAAGCCCAAGGCATTCAGGTCTTTGACACCGAGCACCTCTCACCGCTCTTCGAGCGTGTGGTCATCGCCTCGGGCACCTCGAACCGACAAACCAAGGCGCTGGCCGCCAGCGTGCGCGATGCCGTCAAATCCAAGGGCTTCCCGGTGCTGCGCACCGAGGGCGAAGACAACGGCGAATGGATCATCGTCGACTGCGGCGCCGCGGTCGTGCACGTCATGCAACCCGCCATCCGCGACTACTACCACCTCGAAGAAATCTGGGGTGACAAACCCGTCAAGCTCAAGATGGAAACCGGCCCGGCCAAGCTGGTGAAGGCCGAGGAACCCACCAAGCCCGCCAAGGCAGCCGTGAAGAAGGCCGCCGCCAAGAAGGCGCCGGCCAAGGCCGCGCCTGCGAAGAAGGTGGCTGCCAAGAAAGCCGCTCCCGTCGGCAAAGCTGCACCGGCTAAAAAGGCTGCACCGGCCAAGAAGGCGCCAGCCAAGCGGGCTGCACCGGCCAAAGCGGTCATCACCCGCACGGTCGGGGTGAAGAAGAGCACAACGTCGGCCGCCAAGAAACCCGCGGCCAAAAAAGCACCGGCCCACAGAGCACCCGCCAAGAAGGCCGCGGCCAAGAAGACGCCAGCCCGGAAGTGAAGCTCTTCCTGGTCGCCGTCGGCCAGCGCCAGCCCGCCTGGGCTGAAACGGCCTACGACGACTTTGCCAAGCGCTTCCCGCCTGAGATGCGTCTGGAGCTCAAAACCGTCAAGGCCGAAACGAGGGGCTCCAAGACGGCTGAGCAACTGATGGCTGCCGAGGCCACACGCATCGCAGCCGCCTTGCCCAAAGGGGTGCGGCGTGTGGTGCTCGATGAACGCGGCGACCGGATCACTACGCTGCAACTGTCGGCACGCATGAAGGCCTGGATGCACGATGGCCGCGACGTGGCTCTCGTGATCGGCGGGCCCGACGGGCTGGATGCTTCGCTCAAACAGAGCGCCGACGAAACACTGCGACTGTCCGATCTGACCTTGCCGCATGCCTTCGTGCGCGTGCTGCTGGCCGAGGCCCTGTATCGGGCCTGGACCGTGATGGTCAACCACCCCTATCACCGTGAATGAGTGATCTGATCTACCTCGCCTCGCAAAGCCCGCGCCGCAGTCAATTGCTGAAGCAACTCGGGGTGAAGCACGAGCTGCTGCTGGCCGGGCCGCAAGAAGACGCCGAGTCGCTGGAGGCTGAACAGCAGGGCGAACTGCCGGCCGACTACGTGGAGCGTGTGACACGCGCCAAGCTGCACGCTGCCCGCGCGCGCTGGAAAGCACGCGCTCTGCCGCCGGCCCCCATCCTGTGTTCCGACACCACGGTGGCCCTGGGGCGGCGCATTCTGGGCAAGCCGCTCAATGCTGCTGATGCGCACAACACCTTGTCGCTGTTGTCGGGCCGCACACACCGCGTGATCACGGCCGTAGCGCTGGCATTTGGGCGCCGCGAAGTGATGGCGGTCAGCGTGTCACACGTGCGCTTCGCTCAGATCACGGCAAAACAGATCGCCGCCTACATCCAGTCCGGCGAACCCTTCGGCAAGGCTGGCGCCTATGCCGTCCAGAGCAGCGCCGCCGCCTGGATCGCCCATATCGACGGGAGCTACTCCGGTATCATGGGTTTGCCTCTGTACGAGACGGCCCAGCTGCTGAGACAAGCAGGCGTGAAGTTCTAGCGCCAGTGGTTTCGGCGCCCACAAGAGACCCGTCCCCCATGCAAGACATCTTGATCAACTGGGCGCCCCAGGAAACGCGTGTGGCTGTGGTCGAAAACGGCGCCGTGCAAGACCTGTATGTCGAGCGCACCTTGGAGCGGGGCCTGGTCGGCAACATCTACGCCGGTCGCGTGGCGCGTGTGCTGCCCGGCATGCAGTCAGCCTTCATCGACATTGGCCTGGAGCGCGCCGCCTTTCTGCATGTGGCCGACGTGCACGTGAATGGCGCCAACGGCAGCCGCACCGACCACGGGCCGGGTGTTGCGCCGCCGTTGCCCATCGAGCGCCTGGTGTTCGAAGGCCAGACGCTCACCGTGCAAGTGATTAAAGACCCGATCGGCACCAAGGGTGCGCGCTTGTCCACGCAGATCAGCATTGCGGGGCGCATGCTGGTGTTTCTGCCGCAAGACGACCACATCGGCATTTCGCAAAAGATCGGCTCGCACGAGCTGCGCGAGCAGCTGCGCACGCGCATGAACACGCTCGCCGGCAAGCCGGAAGAGGGCAGTGGCGCCACGTACAACGGCGGCGGTTTCATCCTGCGCACCAACGCCGAAGACGCGACCGACGAAGAGCTGGCCGACGACATCGCCTACCTGCGCAAGACCTGGGGCGCCATCCGCGAGCGCAGCTTCAAGTCACCCGCCGGCTCACTGCTGCACCAGGATCTGAGCCTGGTCGAGCGTGTGCTACGTGACCTGGCCAACGACGCCACGCAGTCGATCCGCATCGACTCACGCATGCAATACGACCAACTGGTGGCCTTTGGTGCCGAGTTCACACCCGGCTCGGTGGCCAAACTTGCGCACTACAAGGGCGAGCGGCCGATCTTCGACCTGTACAACATCGACGAAGAAATTGCCAAGGCGCTGGCGCGGCGCGTCGATCTGAAGTCAGGCGGCTACCTGATCATCGACCAGACCGAAGCGCTCACCACCATCGACGTGAACACCGGCGGTTATGTTGGTGCGCGCAACTTCGACGACACCATCTTCAAGACCAACCTCGAAGCCACCCAGGCCATTGCGCGCCAGCTGCGCCTGCGCAACCTGGGCGGCATCATCATCATCGACTTCATCGACATGACCCGCGAGGAGCACCAGGCCACGGTGCTCGCCGAGTTGCGCAAACAACTGGCACGCGACCGCACCAAGATCACGGTGAGCGGCTTCACCCAGCTCGGCCTGGTCGAGATGACACGCAAGCGCACCCGCGAGTCGCTGGCCCACATGCTGTGCGAGCCTTGCCCCACCTGCGAAGGCAAGGGCCAGGTGAAGACGCCCCGCAGCGTGTGCTACGACATCCTGCGCGAGATCTTGCGCGAGGCGCGGCAGTTCAATCCCAAGGAATTTCGCATCGTGGCCTCGGCAGCGGTGGTGGAGATGCTGCTCGATGAAGAGAGCCAGCACCTAGCGGGGCTGAGCGATTTCATCGGGAAGCCGATTTCGCTGCAGGCGGAGACGTCGGGGTCGCCGGAGGCTTACGACATCGTGTTGCTGTGACAATGGTTGAGATGATCTCCACTAAGCTTCGGTGCAGGCAGTGCCGTGCTGGAGTATTCGATGATCTTGGGCTGATCCCTTCGGCCACAATATTCGCTGGCCAGCCGCTGGACCCTGCATGGGATGGTGGCTCGCTGTACCAATGCCGCCGTTGCCATCTCGCCTTTCGGCACCCGATCAAGACCGAAGCCGAGTACGAAGTCCTTTACGCGCAGGCATCGGAAAAGATCT
>JBBRFR010000405.1:0-3640 GCA_038241485.1 Burkholderiales bacterium | reverse complement strand
CTCCAGCTCCCGCCCTATGCCGAGCTGCACTGTCTCAGCAACTTCAGCTTTCTGAAAGGCGCCTCTCACCCTGAAGAGCTGGTCGCACGCGCACAGCAGCTGCGTTATGGCGCCCTCGCCATCACCGACGAGTGCTCTCTGGCCGGCGTGGTGCGAGCGCACAACGAGGCCAAGGAACGCGCGTTCCACCTGATCATCGGCAGCGAGATGCGCCTCCATCACCCTGGCAGCGACGGTGAGCCCCACGCACACCTCGTGCTGCTGGCACAAACGCGGCGTGGCTACGGCAACCTCTCGCACTGGATCACCGTCGCCCGCAAGCGCGCCGACAAGGGCCACTACCTGGCCCATCCGGGTGATGTGGAAGGCAAGGTCCCCGACGCGCCCACGCTCACCGGCTTGCCGGGTTGCCTGGCCCTGCTGGTGCCACACGCGTCGCAGCCGGCCGACGAGGTGCTGGCCCATGCCCACTGGCTGAAGGCCTGGTTCCAGGAGCGTGCCGTCATCGCCCTTGAGTTGCACAACCACCCGGGCGACGAAACCTTGCGCGACACCGTGCAAACCGTGGCCCGCGCCACCGGCTTGCCCATTGCCGCGGCGGGCGGGGTGCTGATGCACGTGCGCTCGCGCAAGCCCTTGCAAGACGTGCTGACGGCCACACGTCTCGGCCTGCCCATCGCGCAGTGTGGTTGGCAGCTCGAGCCCAACACCGAAGCGCGTCTGCGTTCGCGGGCGCGTCTCGCGGCTCTCTACCGCCCTGAGTGGTTGGAGAAAACGGTCGAGTTGGCGCAGAGCTGCAGCTTTTCGCTCAACGAACTGAAATACGAATACCCGCAAGAGACCGTGCCGCCCGGCGAGACCCCCGCCAGCCAGCTGCGCAAGCTCACTTACGAAGGTGTGCCCAGGCGGTTCAAGAACGGGCTGCCCGACAAGGTGCGCGAGCAGATCGAGCACGAGCTCGCGCTCATCCGCCAGCTCGACTACGAGCGCTATTTCCTCACCGTGGCCGACATCGTGCAATGGGCGCGCGGCAAGGGCATTCTTTGCCAGGGCCGTGGCAGCGCCGCCAACTCGGCTGTTTGTTACTGCCTGGGTGTGACCGAGATCGACCCCGCGCGCGCCACGCTGCTGTTCGAACGTTTCATCAGCGTCGAGCGCAACGAGCCGCCCGACATCGACGTCGACTTCGAGCACCAGCGCCGCGAAGAAGTCATCCAGTACATCTACAAGAAGTATGGTCGCCACCGCGCCGCGCTCACCGCCGTGGTCATCTGCTACCGGCCGCGCTCGGCGGTGCGCGACGTGGGCCGTGCACTGGGCATCGACCTGCAGCGCATCGAGGCCGTGGCCAAAGGCATCCAGTGGTGGGATGGGCGCCCCCAGACGCCTTCGCCGTCGCCCCCCGAGGGGGAGTCGCCCGCCTTGGGACGGCCCGGCGCCGGGCAAGGGCGCAACGTCGACGAAGAACGTTTGCGCGAAACCGGTTTCGATCCGGCCGCACCCATCGTCCAGCTGTGGATGGAGCTCACGCGGCAACTCCTCGGCTTCCCCCGCCACCTGAGCCAGCACCCCGGCGGCTTCGTGATCGCGCGCGACCAGCTCTCACAGCTGGTGCCGGTGGAAAACGCCGCGATGGAAGATCGCAGCGTCATCCAATGGGAAAAGGTCGACCTCGAATCACTGGGCTTGATGAAGGTCGACATCCTGGCGCTGGGCATGCTGAGCGCCCTGAAACGCTCGCTCGCCTTTGTGAGCCACAAGCTGGGCCGACCCTTCGAACTGCAAGACATTCCCGACGCCGACACCCCCACCTACGACATGCTCTGCGCCGCCGACACGGTCGGTGTGTTCCAGGTCGAGAGCCGCGCCCAGATGAGCATGCTGCCGCGCTTGCAGCCGCGTTGTTACTACGACCTGGTGGTGCAGGTGGCGATCGTGCGGCCCGGCCCCATCCAGGGCGGCATGGTCCACCCCTACCTGAAGAACCGCACGCTGCACGACGATGACATCGACTACCCCGGCGAGCTCAGGCCTGCGCTGCAGCGGACCAAGGGCGTGCCCATCTTTCAAGAGCAGGTGATGCAGATCGCGATGCTCGCCGCCGACTTCACCCCCGGCGAGGCCGACCAGCTGCGCCGCGCCATGGCCGCCTGGAAGCGCAAGGGTGGCCTCGGCCCCTTCCACGACAAGTTGGTCGGGCGCATGGTGGCCAAGGGTTACGACGAAGACTACGCCGAGCGCATCTTCAAGCAGATCCAGGGCTTCGGCGAATACGGCTTCCCCGAGAGCCATGCCGCTGGTTTTGCACTGCTGGCCTACGACAGCAGCTGGCTCAAGCGCCACCACCCCGATGCCTTCCTCGCGGGCCTGCTCAACAGCCAGCCGATGGGCTTTTATGCGCCGGCGCAGCTGGTGCGTGATGCGCGGGCGCATGGGGTCGAGGTGCGGGCGGTCGATGTGCAGGTGAGCGATTGGGAGTCCACCCTCGAAGGTCCGTGTGGGCACCACACCGGTGCCGTGCACGCGGCGTTGCAGCCGGTGCGCCTGGGGCTGAACCGGGTGTCGGGTTTGTCGAGCGGCGCGGGTGAGCGCATCGTGCAAGCACGTGCGCAGGGCGCCTTCAGCAATGCCGAAGACCTGGCCCGCCGCGCCGAGCTGAATGCCCACGACCTGAAGGCGCTGGCCGAGGCCGATGCCTTGCAGGCCTTGAGCGGCCACCGCCACCAGGCGGCCTGGGCGGTGGCGGGCATTGACACGCGGCCCCCGGCCTTGTTGCGGGCCACGCGCGTGCATGAAGCGCCTGCGGCCCTGGCCGAGCCGGCCGAAGTCGAGAACATGATGGCCGACTACCGCGCACTCGGCCTCACGCTCAATCGCCACCCGCTGGCGCTGCTGCGCGAGCAGCTGAATGCCTTCAAGGTGCAAACCGCCACCTCGTTGCGCGACTGCCCGAACGGCCGGTTGGTGCGTGCGAGCGGCCTGGTCACCCACCGCCAGCGCCCGCCCACGGCCAAGGGCACGATGTTTGTCACCCTCGAAGACGACACCGGCGCCATCAACATCATCGTCTGGCCCAAGGTGGTCGAGGCGCAACGCAAGCCCTTGCTCGCCGCCAGCCTGCTCACGGTGTATGGGCAGTGGCAGCGCCAGGGGGATGCGCCGTTTGCGGTGATGCATCTGGTGGCTGTCAGGGTGATCGACCACTCCCAGTTGCTGCACGGGCTGGTGAACCGCAGCCGCGACTTCAAGTGAAAGAGGTTTCTGATTGGCGACCAAGCTCAGCTGCCCTTCCCCCCACCGTTTGGGCTGAGGTATCGAAGCCTTGCGCAGCCCTTCGACTTGCCCTGTCCTGAGGTACCGAAGGGTCAGGGCGAACGGAGCTTGGCTGAGGTACGCCGCTAATCAGGAAGACGCTTCTGTAGGCGTTGGCTGACAGCCAAACACGCTGCGCGCCGAACGACAACACGGGGCGATATTTCTACAGTTCGAGCCAGCGGATTCACCGCCGCTTTTACCGCTTTTGCTTGACCCGAGAAACCTTCAAAGAGACGCCCACCATGAACATCAAAACATTCAGCTACGCCTTCATCGCCGCATGTTCACTGGCCATGGCGGCATGCCAGCCTGCCGAAGGCCCGGC
>JBBRFR010000404.1:0-3651 GCA_038241485.1 Burkholderiales bacterium | reverse complement strand
TATGCCTACGAGGCCCGCAAGGCCATCCACCAGACCCCCAGCGGCCCGGGCGACACGGTGTGGGCGACCTACGCCGAACTCGGCATCACCGCGATGACGCTCCCCGAGCCCTATGGCGGCTTTGGCGGCGGCGCCATGGACCTGCTGGACGTGATGCAGGCCTGCGGCGAAGCGCTGGTCGTCGAGCCCTTGCTTGACAACATTGGCCTCGCTGGCCGGCTGCTGGCCCGCGCCGGCAACGATGCGCAGCGTGGCGCCTGGTTGCCGGGCCTGGCTGACGGCTCGGTGCAACTTGCCTTCGCGAGCCTGGAGCCCGGGCGCCGCTATGAACTCGCGCCGCAAACCACCACGGTGGCCAGCAACGCCGACGGTTGGCTGCTGAACGGCGAGAAGAGCGTGGTGATCGGTGCGCCAACGGCTGCGCGGCTCATCGTGTCGGCGAGCAATGGCAACGGCGCCAGCCTCTTCCTCGTCGACCCCAAGGCAGAAGGTGTCTCGCTCAAGGCCTGCCGCACGGTCGATGGGTTGCGCGCGGCCGACATTCGTTTCAGCCACGTGAAGCTCAAGGCCGATGCGCTGCTGGGCACGCTAGGCGAGGCGGCGCCGCTGATCGAAGAGGCCGTCGACTTCGCCACCGCCCTGCTCTGCGCCGACGCGGTGGGTGCGATGCAGTACGCCTGCGACGCCACGCTCGAGTACCTCAAGACGCGCAAGCAGTTTGGCGTGGCCATCGGGTCGTTCCAGGCGCTGCAGCACCGCATGGTCGACATGGTGATCGCCACCGAAGAGGCCCGCTCGATGGCCATCTTGGTGGCCGCCAAGGTGGACGACCCGACGCTCAGCGCCGCCGAGCGCATGCGGGCAGTCGCCGCCGCCAAGGTCAAGATCGCTGACGCTGCGCGGCTGGTGAGCCAGGAGTCGGTGCAGCTTCACGGCGGCATGGGCATGACCGAGGAGCTGAAGATCTCGCACACCTTCCGCCGCCTGACGATGGCGACGCAGCGCTTCGGCGATGCAGACCACCATCTGGAGCGCTACGCGGCGTTGGCCTGAGTTCAGTCATGCGCCACCAGACGGTGCACTGCGCGGCGCGTGATCGGTGCCACAAACAAGACGATCGGAAACGCGAACAACCACGCGGTGAGCCAGGCGCTGATCCACACACCCGGAAAACCCGGAATCAGCCCGACGACACGCAAGGTGGAGATGCCCGCCACCACGAAGGACATCAGGCCCGACAGGATCAGGCCAAACAAGACGGGTTCAAACTTCTTGGGAAACATCGACAGGCTCCAGGGTTGACGGTGCGTTGACAGCGTGAGGTGAGCCTGGCTCACCAACGCGAAATCCGTTCCAGCGTGACGGCCGACAAGTACAGGCCAAGGCCGAACACGGCGTGGTTGGTCACGCTTTTCAGGCAGTTTTTGAGGGGCGTGGCCGTCTTGGACGACACGACGCCCGCACCCATGGCCGGCTGCATGATGAACAGCGGCGCGACCACCGAACCCAGCCCCACACAAAGCGCCGGCACCAGGCTCGGGCTGCTCAGCCACGCTGTGCCGTAGAGGCTGGCCAAGACCCCGGCAAACGCCACACCCACGGCGTAGTGGGTCAACCAACCCAAGGCCAGCTCGCCCCGGACCGGTGCGGCCTTGGGAATGGCATCGTGCGACCACGTGCCGCGAAACAGGTGCCCGACCCAGCGCCCAATGAAAGCAAAGTTGAGCCCCGGAAGCCCGACACGCTTCAAGCACCACAGCCACACATCCATCACCACCGTGGCGCCGATGCCGATGAACGAAACGCGCAACAGGTCTTGCAGCAAGGGGCTCATGACGGATCCTTCTTGGTTGACGAATGAACTTGTTGTGGTCACTATAGAAGTTCAAGTTAACTTGAAGTCAAGGGGTTTTGTGATGGACATTGCCGAAGTGGCCGAACGGTCTGGCGTCAGGGCGTCCACGCTGCGCTTCTACCAAGAAAAGGGCTTGATCGCGTCGCTCGGCCCCGCGGGCGCTCGTCGCCGCTTTGACCCGCGCGTGCTGGACCAGCTGGCCTTGATTGCGCTGGGGCAGGCCGCTGGGTTCTCGCTGGATGAGATCGGCGCCATGTTCTCGGCCGACGGGCAAACCAGCATCGACCGGCAGATGCTCTCGGCCAAGGCCGACGAGATCGACGGCATGGTGAAGCGGTTGAAGGCCATGAGCAACGGGTTGCGGCACGCAGCCGTGTGCCCGGCGCCCAGCCACGGCGAGTGCCCTAGCTTTCAGCGTCTGCTGCGCGCTGCGGCAGCCGGTGCCCTTGAACAACACGGCAAAAAGGCCCGCCTCGGGCGCCATGCCGCCCGATGAAGCATCACACCGACCGAACCCCAGACCACAGGGCCGCTCAGATCATCGACAAGCGCGTCTTGTTCTTCGGTGCAGGAAAGCGGCTCTCGATCAGGCGCAACTCGTGCTCGCTCAGGGCAACCCGTTCGGCCGCGAGGTTCTCTTGCAAGTGGGCGACCGACGACGCCTTGGGAATCGCCACCACGCCGGGCTGGCCGATGACCCAGGCCAAGGCCACCTGCGCTGCCGTGAGGCCGCGGGCCTGCCCGATCTCGGCCAGCGTGTCGTCGGCGGCCAGGCTGCCCTGGTCGATGGGGCTGTAGGCCATCAGCGCGCCGCAGCCAGCTGCTGGGCGAGCGGCGACTGCGCCATGAGTTCTTCCGATCAGGCGACCTCGATGGAGTTCTTGGGTTTCCATCTGAGGGGCCTTCGATCAAGCGTCGGGCTCGGCAGACACCGTGGTGGCGCGGTGGTGGGTCGGTGCCCTCGGTGCTTTTTGCCCCGGAGCCGACGGCCCTTTGCTGGCCCGATAGTGGTTGTAGGCCTTCTCGTCTTGCGCGTGAAAGGTGACGCCTTCAAACGAAGCATGTAACTGGTTCACTGTTTTTCGAGGACAGCCATGACCCTGCTAGACACCCCTACCATCTCGGAACGGCGCAGACCACGCCCGATCCTGTGAACCCTCTTCGATTCTTGAAAGCCTTTCCATGTTGATGCAATCACTTCTTTTTGTTGCGGGTCTGGCGGCGCTTGTGCTGGGCGCCAGCTCCCTGGTGCGTGGTGCGTCGAAACTGGCGCTGTCGTTCGGCATCTCGCCGCTGGTGGTGGGCCTCACCATCGTGGCCTTCGGCACCAGCGCGCCCGAGATGGCCGTGTCCACCGGCGCCGTGCTCAACGGGCAGACCGACATCGCGGTGGGCAACGTCGTGGGCAGCAACATCTTCAACGTGCTGTTCATCCTCGGCATCAGCGCGCTGGTGGCGCCGCTGATCGTGCATGTGCAGCTGATCCGCCAAGAGGTGCCCATCATGGTGGGCTCGGCCTTGCTGCTGCTGGCGCTGGGGCTTGACGGCTCACTCAGCTGGCCGGATGGCGCCATCCTCATGGTCCTGATGGTGGCCTACACCGGGTTCTTGATCGTGCAGTCGCGACGTGAGTCGTCGGCCAACACCACCGAATTTGATACCGAACTGAAACCCGCCGCGCCGAACGCCTGGGATGCCAAATGGCCGGTGCAGCTGGGGCTGATCGCAATCGGGCTGGTGCTGCTGGTGCTGGGCTCGGACTGGCTGGTGGCAGCCTCCGTGGTGTTCGCCAAGGC
>JBBRFR010000403.1:0-3661 GCA_038241485.1 Burkholderiales bacterium | reverse complement strand
GCGGGCTTCGCCGGTGGGCGGCTTGTAGCCGTAGTTTTGGTCCAGAGTCGACACGTAGCGACTGTTGTCGAGCGCCTTCTGCCAGTCGGCCTTGTCCACGGCGGTCTTGTCGAGCTGGGCGCGGGTGACCTCCTGGTAGAGCAGCGGCTTGTCGTCGGCCACGAACTTCAGCGCGCTGAGGGGCACGGCGAAGACCTTCTCGGACTTGAAGAAGCCTGGGTCGAACTCAAGCACCGCGTAGCGCACGTCGGCCGTGTTCACGTTGACGATCACGTCCTTGATCTTGCCGACGTTCTTGCCGGCGGCGCCATGGACGTCCATGCCGATGAGCTTGCTCGCACGCACGGCGTGGTACGTGCTGGCCGCAGGCGCCGTCGTCTTCGAGGTGGCGGCCATCGGCGTTTTGTCGGAGCCGCCCGTCTGAGCAACAACAAGACAAGACATCGACGCGATCGAAGCTGCGAGGGCCAAGGTTCGAATCGGGTGCGGCGGGCGGCGCCCAGCGAGGGGGGCGAGTGTCAGGTTGGACATGTTGAGACTCCTGAGGGTTGGAGCGTCCAGTTTCTTAGCGGTTACATCAACCTGCAGTAGGACAAGGCGCCGTTCGCCCATCAGCGTGATGTCCGCGATGTCGAGGCAGTGCCGGTGCGTGTTGTGCGCGGCAGGTCGATCTTCGCCTCATTGAGCGCCCCGATCGGGCCGCTGCACCTGTTAATGGATCAACGCCCTCGTATGAGCGATAGCGAACAGACAAGGGCGAACGAGCGGGCTCCAATGGCATCGCCTGATCGGCCACCCGGGCGACTCCCTGAGGCCCGGAATGTCGGTCTGCACCGAAGCGCTACTGCCGCGGCAGCGGCGACGTCAGTCAACAGGTATCTACGCTCGGAGGTTCACATGAATGGCTCAAATATCTTGAAGGGAATGGCTGCCGGCTTGGCGGCGACCATCGTCCTGTCGGCCTTGATGGTCATGAAATCGATGATGGGACTCATGCCAGAGATCAACATCATCGCGATGCTCACCGAAATGATGGGCGCCTCGACGCCGGCAATGGGCTGGCTTGCCCATTTCATGATCGGCGCGATCGTTTGGGGCGGCTTGTTCGCTTGGCTCAATCCTCATCTGCCCGGCGAGAGCCACTGGCTGAAAGGCGTGATCTTTGGTGTGGGCGCCTGGGTTCTGATGATGGTCGTCGTCATGCCAATGGCAGGTGCAGGCATCTTCGGAATGAATCTCGGAATCATGGCGCCGATCATGACGCTGATGCTGCACGTCATCTACGGAGCTGTGCTCGGCGGTGTGTACGGTGCGGAGCGGCCTGTAGCGGTGCGTCAGATGCACGCTGCGCATCGCTAGTGCAGTGTTCGACTGCTACTCGAAACTTATGACTCAAACGCCCAAACGCTCGCCACACGCCCGGTTTGCCCTGAGTATCGAAGGGCTGCGATGGAGTACTGCGATGCCCTTCGATACTTCAGGGCGAACGGAAGTGTGCGGCCATATGTCTCGTCAAGAGTGCACCGCTGCACAAGATCAACCGGGAACGTAGCGTGAAATCACAAACTGCCTCGGCCGCGCGCGCGCAGGGTGACGGGCCCGCAAAAGCGCTTGCGCCCGACTTGCTCGCCCGCATCGACGCCTATTGGCGTGCCACAAACTACCTCTCGGTCGGGCAGATCTACCTCTATGACAACCCGCTGCTGAGGCGCCCACTCGCGCTGGCCGACATCAAGCACATGCTGCTCGGGCACTGGGGCACGACGCCGGGGCAGAACTTCATTTACGTGCACCTGAACCGGGTCATCAAGCAGTACGACCTGGACATGATCTACGTCTCGGGGCCCGGGCATGGCGGGCCGGCGGTGGTGGCCAACACCTATCTAGAAGGCACCTACAGCGAGGTCTATCCCGACATCAGCCAAGACGAGGCCGGCCTGCAGAAGCTGTTCCGGCAGTTTTCGTTCCCCGGTGGCATCCCCAGCCACGCCTCGCCCGAATGCCCGGGCTCGATCCACGAAGGTGGCGAACTCGGCTATTCGCTCAGCCATGCCTTCGGCGCGGTGTTCGACAACCCCGAGCTGATCGTGGCCTGCGTCGTCGGCGACGGCGAAGCCGAGACCGGGCCGCTGGCCACGGCCTGGCACTCCAACAAGTTCCTCGACCCAGTGACCGATGGCGCGGTGCTGCCGATCCTGCACCTCAACGGCTACAAGATCGCCAACCCGACTGTGCTCGCGCGCATCACGCACGAAGAACTCGAGCAGTTGCTGCGCGGCTATGGCTGGAGCCCGATCTTCGTCGCCGGCCATGAGCCAGCACTGATGCACGAGTTGATGGCCGCGGCACTGGACCAGGCGATCGAGCAGATCCGCCAGGCCCAAAACGATGCGCGCGCCACGGGCAAGGCCGTGCGCCCGCGCTGGCCAATGATCGTGCTCGATTCGCCCAAGGGCTGGACCGGGCCGAAAGAGGTCGACGGCCTGAAGATCGAAGACACCTTCCGCGCCCACCAGGTGCCGGTCAAAGACCCTTCCACCCATCCGGGTCACCTCGGCCTGCTTGATGACTGGCTGAAGAGTTACCGGGCCGAAGAATTGTTCGATGCCCAAGGCCGACTGGTCCCCGAACTCGCTGAACTCGCACCCGTCGGCGCGCGCCGCATGGGTGCCAACCCACACGCCAACGGCGGCCTGCTGTTGCGCGACCTGAAGATGCCGGACTTTCGCGACTATGCGTGCGAGGTGCCTGTTCCTGGGGTGAAGGGCATCGGCGACACCCGCGTGCTCGGCCCGTTCCTGCGCGACGTGGCGAAGGGCAATGACGCGCAACGCAACTTCCGCGTCTTCGGCCCCGACGAGACGATCTCCAACGGCCTGGCGGCGCTGTTCGAGGTGACACAGCGGCAGTGGGACGCGGCGACGCAGCCCAACGATGATTTCTTGGCGCCCACCGGCCGCGTGATGGAAATGCTCAGCGAGCACCAGTGCGAAGGCTGGCTCGAAGGCTATCTGCTGACCGGCCGCCACGGCGTCTTCAACTGCTACGAAGCGTTTATCCACATCATCGACTCGATGTTCAACCAGCACGCCAAGTGGCTGAAGGTGACATCGCACATTCCGTGGCGGCGCAAGATCGCTTCGCTGAACTACCTTCTGGCGTCACACGTCTGGCGGCAGGACCACAACGGCTTCACGCACCAAGACCCGGGCTTCATCGACCACGTCGTCAACAAGAAGGCTGAAGTGGTCCGCGTCTATCTGCCGCCCGACGCGAACTGCCTGCTGTCGGTGATGGACCATTGCCTGCGCAGCCGCCATTACGTGAACGTGGTGGTGGCGGGCAAACACCCGGCACCGCAATGGCTGACGATGGAAGCCGCCGTCAAACACTGCGCCAAAGGCATCGGCATCTGGGAATGGGCCAGCAACGACGGCGAAGACGCGCCCGATGTCGTGATGGCCTGCTGCGGTGACGTGCCCACGCTGGAGACGCTGGCGGCGGTGTCCATCCTGCGCGAGCACCTGCCGGCATTGAAGATCCGCGTCGTCAACGTCGTCGACCTGATGCGATTGCAGCCGTCGACCGAGCATCCGCACGGCCTGGACGACGCGGACTTCGACGCGTTGTTCACGAAGGACAGGCCGGTCATCTTCGCCTT